>LIAY01000053.1 GCA_001438965.1 Microbacteriaceae bacterium BACL25 MAG-120322-bin65
ACTTGCTATCCGACGGCTTGACGGACTGCGCTTGTTACTAGTTTGTCAATGACATCAGGGCTGAGAAGGTAATTTGCCCCCAAAACCCCCGCACCAATAACGCCTGCTTCGCGTCCAACGATTGATTGCTCAATCGTGAGCTGCTGGCTTGCCAGGGGCATGCTTCGGCTGTAAACGACTTCGCGAACACCGGCTAGGAGATGCTCACCAGCTCGAGATAAGGAACCGCCAATAACAATGACCGAGGGGTTGATGAGGCTGACACAGGTAGTGAGTACTTCGCCGACGTCTCGCCCGGCCTGGCGAACCGCTTGAATGGCTTGGACATGACCGGAGTCGACAGCCTCAATGATTCCTGCAACGTTCGTCAAAGCTGGCCCGCCGCCATTGATTTCACTCAAAACAGCGGGCACGGATGCCACCGCCTCGAGGCAGCCGGTGTAGCCGCAGCGACATTGAATATCTCCCCCGCCGGTGAGTTGAACGTGACCAATGTCGCCCGCAGTACCTTGCGCACCTCGTTGGAGTTCTCCCCCAGCGATGATTCCCGATCCAATTCCCGTGGCCACTTTCAGAAAAATCATGTTTTCGACATCCGGAAAGGCGACGTGACGCTCGCCCAGCGCCATCAGGTTCACATCGTTATCGACCAGGACTGCGACGTGGGCGAAATCTCTCTTCACTCGCTCTGGAACATCAAAGGCGTCCCAGCCGGGCATGATGGGTGGTTTTGCGGGCTTTCCCGTTGAATATTCAACGGGCCCAGGCAATCCAATCCCTACCGCGCCGACATCCTCGGCCGTGTGACCAATGGAGTGAAGCAAGCTTCTGACTTCTTCGGCCATTACGGCCAAGGCCACTTCCGGGCCTTCCGTAATGGAAAGTTCACGTTCAGAGGCCGCCAAGATGCGAACATCGAGCGTGCAAACGGCGACCGACACATGGGTGGCACCAAAATCTACTGCAGCAATTAGTCGTTGGAAGGGATCCAATTCAAGTTGAGCAGACGGGCGACCACCCGTGGACGCTGCTGATGATGCGGGGTGGATGAGGCCCAGTTGGATGAGTGACTCGAGCCTTTGGGTAATTGTGGACCGAGACAGACCCGTCCATTCAGACAGTTCGGCTTTCGTGTGCGGCTGGAAATCTCTAAACAGCTGTAAGAGTTCGCCAGCACCAAATAATCCGGCGGGCTTGGGTAATTGATTCATGTTCACAATCTTAATTGGGCTTTTGTCGCGTGCTGGAGGGACTTATGTAACAGAAAAATAACATTATGGTACTTATTGACATAAGTATATTGATTTGCTACATTACTATGTAACTGAATTTTCTCAAAGCTCTCGAGGAGGAGAACACCATGAGACTTGGCTATCCCACTATTACATGGGGGGGTGTCGTTGGCCATCCCGCTGGAGTCACCAGCGTCAAAGACCTTTACTACTTCACTGCCGGAGACACCATTCAGGCAATCCGCGACATCGGAGAAGTTGGATACTCCGGCACCGAAGTTTTCGATGGCAACCTCGCCCAATACATGGATCGCAAAGAAGAGCTGTTGGCCGCTCTCACTGAAGCCGGACTTGAGCTGGTGTCGGTATACACCGGAGCCAACTTCATCTACGACGACATTCTCGATGACGAGCTGGACAAAATCACCCGGGCAGCCTCCATGGCCAAAACCTTTGGAGCACAGCGGTTGGTACTCGGCGGCGGCGCGATCCGGTCAGGCGGACCTCGCCCAGACGATTACGCCAAAGTAGGGCGCGGGCTCGACCTAGCGGCAGCCATTGCCGCCGATCACGGTCTTGACTCGAGTTACCACCCCCACCTGGGGACGATTTCTGAAAACACCGATGGTTTCCACCAAATCATGGACAGTTGCTCCATTGGTTTCTGCCCGGATACCGCACACCTCGTCGCGGGAGGCATTGACCCAGTTGATGCCATCACCCGCTACGGAGACAGGCTCAAGCACGTCCACTTCAAAGACTACTCCCATGCTTCAGGAGATTTTCTGCCGCTTGGCGATGGTGACATCAACTTTGAAGAGATCATGCGCGCCATTCGCGACACCGGTTACGACTCATGGCTCATGGTCGAACTCGACTATTTTTCCGGCCATCCCCAAGATGCTGCCCGGAAAAGCAAGAGGTACCTAGACGACCTGTTGGGTAACTAGGTTCCACCCATCCATCATCACAGAGGAGAAACACATGAATAAACTGTTGGCCGGAATTGGCCTCGGTGCGGCAACATTGCTGATGCTTGCCGCTTGCGCGTCAGGAGGGGACCAAACCCAGCCTGACACTTCTGCTCCTGACACCAGCAGTGGAGACACCAACCTCGGACCCGACCCCGATGAGGCCCTTGCCGCCCTCGCTAGTCAGGTTTTGAGTCTCGGACCAAACGGAGAAAGCCCTCAAGGGTTTGAGACCACCGAACTGACTGACGCTGAAGTTGAGCAGATTCAAGCAGCGGGACTGTCCGCCGCGATCGTTCTGCACTACGGCGGTAACGACTGGTCGGCTGCACAGGTGGAGGGTCTCACCTCAGAGTTCAACCGGTTGGGCATCAACATTGTTGCTGTCACCGACGCGAACTTCCGACCTGAGCAACAGGTTTCAGACATTGAAACTGTTCTCGCACTTAACCCGGACATCATCGTGTCCATTCCCACCGACCCCGTAGCAACTGCTGACGCATACGCCAAGGCGCGCGATGCAGGCGTGCAGCTTGTCTTCATGGACAATGTGCCTGCCGGCTTCACCGGTGGAGTGGACTACGTATCGGTGGTGTCAGCGGACAACAAAGGTAACGGCGTTGCCTCTGCACACCTGATGGCGAAGGCTCTCGGTGGTGAGGGCACGATTGCTCTCATCTACCACGACGCCGACTTCTTTGTCACCAAACAGCGCTACGAAGGTTTCAAAGAGACTATTCAGCTCTACCCTGGAATCGAAATTGTTGAAGAACAGGGAATTGGTGGGCCGGACTTCGCCGGTGACGCACAAGCCGCTGCGACCGCGATCTTGACCAAGCAGCCGAACATTGACGGTATCTGGGGGGTTTGGGATGTTCCCGCCGAGGGAATCATGGCTGCTGCTCGTGACGCGGGCCGCACCGACCTGAAGATCGCCACCCAGGACCTGGGAACAAACGTGGCCATTCAGCTTGCAAAGGGGGAACTCATTGTGGGTCTGGGTGCACAGCGTCCGTTCGACCAGGGAGTTGCTGAAGCCCGCCTGGGCGCCGCAGCTGCCATTGGAAAGACTGGTCTGCCGATTTATGTCGCATTGGGCGCACTTCCTGTCAGCAGCGACAACGTTGTTGACATGTGGAAGTCCGTCTACAGCACTGACGCTCCGGCAGACGTGCTCAACGCAGTTCAGTAGGACCCCAAAGTGTGTGGGGGTGATTAACCCTCACCCCCACACACACCCATCCATCTGGGTCCCCTTAGTTTATGCAAGAAATGGAGCACCTCACCATGAAGAACATTGCAGTCGGTCTCGTCGGCGGAGGGTTTATGGGCAAAGCCCACTCTCTGGCCTATTCAGCGGTCAACATGTTTTTTTGGCCCTCAGACTTCCAACCGGTGAAGCACAGTATCGCGGAAGCCACCACAGAGTTGGCTGAGCATGCCGCAACCCGTTTTGGTTTCCAACACTCCACCGACGACTGGCGCGAGCTGGTGGACAACCCAGACATTGATGTCATTGACATCGCCACACCCAACAACACTCACGCAGAGATTGCGATTGCCGCCCTCGAAGCTGGCAAACATGTCATCTGCGAAAAACCTCTTGCCCTCACCACAGATGAAGCCAAAGACATGGTGAAAGCGGCCGACTCGTCCGGTCTGGTCAACATGGTCGCTTTCAACTACCGTCGCACCCCCGCTGTCACTCTCGCCAAAAAATACATCGAAGAAGGCGCCATTGGGGATGTTCTGAACTTCCGCGGAACCTACCTGCAGGATTGGTCTGCTGACCCCAACTCTCCCCTGTCGTGGCGATTCCAGAAATCTGTTGCCGGATCGGGGGCAATCGGTGACATCCTCACTCACGTGTTGGACATGGCCCGCTACTTAGTGGGAGAAGTCGACGAAGTCAACGCCCTAACACAGCACATCATCACCGAGCGTCCCACCCAGGCAAGCGGCGTCGACTCCTTGGGAACAGTCAAAGGCGGAACAGACACACCGATGGCGCCCGTTGACGTTGAAGACGAAGTGCTCTCCCTGCTCAAGTTCGCCAACGGGGCCGTCGGTTCCGTGGAGGCCACCAGGAATGCGTGGGGGCGGAACAACTTCTTGACCTTTGAAATTCACGGGACCGAAGGCTCCCTGTATTTCAACTACGAAAACCGCGATGAGCTGCAGGTATGTTTCCGCTCAGACGGCGATGACCGCCGCGGCTTCCGCACCGTCTACACTGGCCCCGCCCACCCCAACGGCCACGCCCTGTGGCCAATCCCGGCGCTGGGAATCGGGTACGGGGAAACCAAAATCATCGAAGCCCATGACCTTTTCCAGGCCATTGTCACCGGTGACGGGGTTCGTCCAGACTTTGCTGATGGTCTCCAGGTTGCCCTGATCGACGATGCTATTCAGTCGTCTGCGAACTCCGGGCAGTGGACGTCTGTTGCTCGCGTGAACCGTGACACCGGCGAGGTGGAGTAACTACTCATGGCAACAGCATTGACCATGGAGGGCATTGAAAAGTCCTTCGGCGCAAACACTGTCCTGACGGGGGTGGATTTCGCTGTCGAATTTGGCGAAGTCCACTCCCTCGTCGGAGAAAACGGCGCCGGAAAATCCACCCTGGTCAAAATCCTTCAAGGCCTGTACATCGCCGACGCCGGACACATCACCGTCGACGGCGTTCAGGTGAAACAGGGGGACCGGGTTCCCGCCAAAGATTTGGGCATTGGCATGGTTTTCCAAGAGTTTAGCCTTGTCCCCTCCCTAACCGTCAGTCAGAACATTTTTCTCTCCGACGACAGCGTGAACCGTTTCGGTCTGGTCAACGACCGCGAGGCCAAGAAAAGGGCGGAAGAAATTTTTGCCCAAATGGGCGTGACCATCGATGTCAACCAGGTAATGGAGAAGCTCCCCACCGCCCAATGGCAGCTCACCGAAATTGCCAAAGCACTGGTTCAGGATGTCAGAATCCTTATCCTCGATGAACCGACAGCGAGCCTGGCTCAAAACGAGGCGAAGGCGCTTTTCGGACTCATCGAGAGGCTAAAAAGCCAGAACATCGCCATCATTTACATTTCTCACCGCATGGATGAGATTTACCAGATCGCGGACCGAATCACCGTACTTCGAGATGGCAAGAAAACACTCACCGACTCCCTCGCCGCCCTGACCCCGGCCGAAATTGTCGAAGCCATTATCGGCAGACGACACGGCGGCCACCTGGCCAGACACGACCGCTCAGAAAACATTGCCGACGAGGTTCTCCTCGAGGTAACAGACCTCAGCATTGACGGGTTCTTGACGGACGTGTCATTTAATCTGCGACGAGGGGAAATTCTTGGCCTCGCGGGACTGATGGGGTCTGGAAGAACTGAACTTGTCCAAGCACTTTTCGGCCTCACCCCCCTGCAGTCGGGGGACATTCGACTCGGTGGCAAACTCATCCACCCCACCAGCCCGAAGAAAGTAATCAGGAACGGTTTCGCCCTCATCCCGGAAGACCGCCGGGCACAAGGTCTTGTGCTCGACCACTCTGTTCGAGAAAACATGACTCTGACCCTGTTGGGTCAGTTTTCACAGGGTGGGTTCACCAAGAAAGCCAGAGAGCGAGACATTGTCGCCCGGATCGTTGACCAGTTGGCCATCAAACTGGCTTACCCAGAAATTCGAGTCAACACACTCTCTGGCGGTAATCAACAAAAAGTTGTCATTGGCAAGTGGCTGGGAACCCAGCCGGTTCTTCTAATGATGGACGAACCCACCGCCGGCGTTGACATTGGCACCAAGTCAGAAATTCTTGATTTCATTCGCGCTATCGCCGATTCCGGAACGTCCGTGATCTTTGTTTCATCCGAGCTTCCCGAACTGTTGTCCGTCAGTGACCGAATTTTGGTTCTCAAAGACGGAACAATCCTCCACGACCTTAACCCCGCTGATATTCAATCCGAAGAAGAACTGCAGCTTTCTGTGCAAGGAGTATCCCATGTCTGAATCGTCGTCTGGTCTCAACCCGAAGATTTTCCTGTCACGTCTGGAATGGCGTCAAAACATCATCTACGTCGGATTTGTCGCCGTTTTCCTGTTCTTTCTCATTCTCCTGGGTGACTCCGGGTTTGCCAGCCCCAACAACATTTTGAATATCTTCCGCCAAACAGCAACCATTTCCATCATGGCGGTCGCCATGACTTACGTCATCGCGGCGGCAGAAATCGATTTGAGTGTCGGATCGGTGGCGGGACTCGCAGCAGTCGTTGCAGCGATGGCATTAAACAATTATGGCCTCGTTGTCGGGGTTTTGGCCGGGCTCGCTGTCGGTGTCGCCTCCGGGTCTCTCAGTGGAAGCTTGGTGGCCTTTTTAAAGGTTCCCTCCTTCCTGGTAACACTTGGTATGTTGGGAATGCTGGTGGGGATAGCCAGATGGATTACTGATTCCGCCCCTGTACCCATCTCCAATCAAGCGTTTATCAGCATTTTTGGTGGCGGAAACGTCGGGCCGATACCCAGTTTGATGATTTGGGTGCTGGTGGCCACCGCCCTGGGAGCCCTGGTGATGAATAAGGGAACCTTTGGGCGTCACGTCCGGGCAACCGGAGGCAACGTCGTCGCAGCGGCGTACTCCGGGGTAAACACTCTCCGAATTAAGTTCACCGTGTTGCTAATGTCCGGCGTTGCCGCGTCCGTAGCGGGCATGCTCTACGCAGGTCGCCTCCAATCAGGGCGCTTCCAATGGGGCACCGGAGATGAGCTCAGCGTCATCGCCGCCGTCATCTTGGGCGGAACAAGCTTGTTTGGTGGTCGAGGGGCGGTGATCGGATCACTGTTTGGTGCTCTATTCATCGGCCTTATCAACAACGGTCTCATCCTGGCTGGGCTGGATGTCAGCCAGCAGCAGGTCGTTCGAGGTGCAATTATCATCCTGGCTGTTGCCCTGTCGAGGAAGAAATGACCATGAACGCACCACTTCGCGCAGGAATTATCGGCACCGGCTTCATGGGTGCCGTGCACGCAGAGGCCGTTCGCGCAGCGGGACACACTGTGGTGGGTTTCGCCGGGTCACACCCCGACAAAGCGCACACCATGGCCAACAAAAACGGTGGCGTCGGGTTCGCGTCAGTGGAAGCACTCATCGCCTCCGATGAGGTCGACATTGTCCACGTGTGCACCCCCAATCACCTCCACAGAGACCACGCCATGCCGGCGCTTCACGCCGGCAAACACGTCGTCTGTGAAAAACCGTTAGCGACAACGGCGCAAGACGGCGAAGCACTCGTGTCAGAAGCTGCTCGCGCGAACCGCGAAGGCTTTGTCCCCTTCGTGTATCGGTTCTACCCGGCGGTGCAAGAAATGCGGCACCGTATCGCCCAGGGTGACTCCGGCCCCATCCACCTCATTCACGGGTCCTACTTGCAAGATTGGCTCGCCTCCGCCACCGCCAGTAACTGGCGGGTGAACAGCCAGACAGGTGGTCCGTCTAGAACGTTTGGTGATATCGGGGTTCACTGGTGTGACCTTCTCGAACACGTCACCGGCCACAAAATCTCGAGACTTTTGGCCAACACTGACACGGTGTTCACCGAACGTGACGGTGCCGAGGTGGCGACCGAGGACGCCGTTCACATTCTTTTTGAAACAGACCACGGCGCCACGGGATCTTTTTTGGCAAGCCAAGTGTCTC
>LIAY01000054.1 GCA_001438965.1 Microbacteriaceae bacterium BACL25 MAG-120322-bin65
CGTGCCCAGCTTTCATCCGATCGGTCAAAATCCGCATCGCGCGATCGGCCAGAAAGCTCTCAGGCCCCATCACTAACACAACAGGAGCTTCCCTAATGCCATGCCAGGGAACCATCGATGCACTAGATGACGCCACCATAACTCCTTGTCATCCGCGCAAGCCTGAGGTGTTCCAGACTATCGAGGTGCAGGTGATTTCTCGGACCACACCACTATCTCGCCTGCGTCATTCTTAGCTAATACGACCATGCCCAAAACATCCGAGCGCAATGGGACGGTGCCACTAGCAACCAGCATTGCCAGAGCAGAATCGGTGGGGTGACCATAAGTGTTTTCACTTCCCACCCCTATCAGCCCAATTTTTGCCCCAAGGGCTTGATAGAGACCCTCGAATTGGTCAGCCGAGCCATGATGGCCTACTTTGACCACATCTACGGGACTAAAACGTTGCCGCCCCTGCAGTATTCGCTGGGGTTTTTCACCAAGGTCGCCTAGGAATAATCCACTAAAGCACTCCTCACAGCTGCTCTGCGATGAAAGAGCCACCACCACGCTCGAATCATTACCAGGCTCGGAAAACGCTGCCGCCACCGGCCACACCACATCGAGGCGATACTTACCCACAACGGCAGAGTCCCCCGCTACCACCTGCTGGACCTTCGCACCCGATTGGGCCAAGGATTGGGCGATATCAATCTCTTTTTGATCAGAGTTGCTACCAATCCACACCCGATCCACCCTTGCGGATAGGGCCCGCCAGCCACCGACATGATCCAGGTCAAAATGGGTGATGATCGCAATGTCAAGGCCATCGATGCCCAGAAAATCCAGGCACTTGTTGAGTCTTTGGGCATTGCCGCCAGTGTCGATTAGCGCGACTTGTCCCTCTGAGCGCAACACCAACGAATCCCCTTGCCCCACATCGCATTGGGCGATGCTCCAGTTCCCAGGAACACTCGCCCGCGTGATCAAATTAGGCACACTAAAACTGACCAGCACGATAACCACTGTGGAAAGCGACACTGCTCCAAGAACTCTGCGCCAGCGTCGATGACGCGCTGAACTGAGCAGAATCGCTGCGATTCCCGCATAGCTCATGAGCCCCATAGTCAGTGCGCCCCACCAGCCTGGTGGCCAGGCGAGAGTGGCAATCTCACTAGCTGCCAAGCTTCGACCGGTGGCCGCGATGAAGGCCGAAGGCCACCACGCAATCCCTACCAGCAGATCAGCGAGGGCGGGAAAGAGGGGCCCGGCAAGAGCCGCCATCATGCCCACAATCGTGGCAAGGGGTGCTGCCGGTGCCGCCACAGCATTGGCCACCACTGCCCACACCGGAATGATCGGATTGAGCAAAATCAAAATCGGTCCACAGGCAATCTGAGCCGCCAGTGGTAAAGCAATAACCAGGGCCAGCGCAGGTGGCATTACCACGGAAAGACGCTCCGTGACTGGCCCAGTGAGGAGCAAGATGCCCCCCGTTGCCACTACAGACAGGGCGAAGGCAAAATCCAGGGCTAGCCATGGATCCAGCGCCAGCAGAATCAGAACACTCAAACCCAAAACAGGAATGCCCCGCACCGGTCGCGCCGTTGCAAGAAAAAACAACACGATGCTGGCCATGATGGAGGCACGAATAATGCTGGGCTCTGGTGTTACCAAGACGACAAAGCCCGCTAACGCGAGGATCCCAGCTGCCATCCTGATCCACAAACCTCCACCGAGCAGCGCAACGACGGCGACTACCAGGGCGACCACAATGGCGCAATTGGCACCCGAAACCGCCACTAAATGGGATAGAGACGTGGCGCGCATCGCCTCGACTAACCCGGCGTCCACCGCAGAGGTGTCCCCCAGAGCAAGCCCTGGCAGCAGGCGACCGCCATCGCCAGGTCTCTCCAACGATCTCTCCAAGAAGCCCACGCGCAGAGCATCAGTGCCAGAGAGAAACCACCCCGGCGGGGTCACCTGCGTGGCGCCCTCTCGGATTATCAACACCCAGCCAGAGCGCTCTCCGGGGCTTGCCCTTTGCAGGTAACCCGACACTCGAAGAGTGGAGCCCAAGGGGGCCCTCTGCGTCAGGGGAGCCCCCACTACGCGCAATGGTGTCCCACCATGACTAAGAGCGGTGCCATTGATGCCTAAAAGCTGGGAATTTATCGATCGGAGCCCTGGGCTAAAGGTTTTGGATAATCGAATGTCAGCAACAACCTCGGAGTCCACCGCTTTCTCCACAACAGCCTGATTGCGCTGGGCTTCGCCCAGGGCAAACGCCACCAGCATCACCGCGGCAATCACCACAGCCGCCAGAACGTTTCCCACGCGGGCTCGAGGGTAGATGATCAAAACTGACACAAGAACTAGGCAGGCAAAAACGCAACCCACGATGACGACCGTGCCGGGGTGAAGTGAAATTGCCAGAGCACAGGTGAGCCAGCCGATGAGGGCTGGAGTGAGCATCCGAAGATCGCGCGCTGTGGCGACGGGCGCGGGTTCACTCACGGAACGACAAGATCACGAAGCCCATCCAGGGTTGCCGGACCGATCCCCGAAACAGCCAGTAGATCCTCAACGCTGCGAAAGGGCCCATTGGCTTCGCGCCAAGAAATGATGCGCTGCGCGGTGGCGGGACCCACTCGGGGTAGATCTTGTAATTGATCTGCGCTTGCCCGGGACAAACTCACCAGGCCACCACTTGAGACACCTCCCCCGTCTATCTCATCGGTGGTGCTGGGAACCAAAATCTGTTCGCCATCAAAGACCTCCCTGGCCAAATTCACTCCAGCCAAGAGTGCGTCATCTCGCGGCCCACCAGCAGCATCGAGTGCGTCTTCCACTCGTGAAGCGCCAGGTAGAACCACCACCCCCGGATTCGCCACTGCCCCGACAACATGGACCCTGACGCGTTGTGGATCAGCCTCGGGGGAAGCAACCACACCCGTCGCGCCCGTCGGGTCAGCCCCGTTATTCAGGGGCATCACTTCGGCTACCGGGCTCATGGCGCGAAAAAAATACCCACCAATAACCACCAGCACGATAAGCCCGCCCAGTGCTATCGATGCCGTAATTCCTATCCGCCACCGATTCCTGACTACTGCCTTGCCAAAGTAGGCACCCTCGACGTCGTCATCTTGAGTATCGACAAAGCCTGGTGAGCTAGGAGAGGTGTCAAGGAAATCCCAGAGGGTGCGCTTGATCGTCATGACCCAGAAGCTATGAGCGGTGGGATCACAGAAGTAGCCCTCTGCTCACCCCGGGGCGGAACTTACTTGGTTATGTCGCTGTGGACTACTAAGGCTGTGTTTGGATCGAGACCACCTTGGGTGCTCGCACCACCACCTGCACAATGGTCTTGCCCTCCAACGCGCGAATAACAGCTTCAGATTCCAGCGCTAGCTTTTCCAACTCATCACGAGCAATCGAGGGGGCAACCTCTAGGCGTTGCCTGACTTTGCCATCAATTTGGACAATGGCGGTCACGGATTCCTCGACCAACAGACTGTGGTCAGCCTCTGGCCACTTTTGCAAGGCAACGGTTGGTTGGTGACCCAAACGCTCCCACATGTCTTCTGCGGTGTGGGGGGCAAACATCGAGAGAGCCAAGGTGACGGCCTCGGTGGCCTCGCGAACGGCAGGATTGCTGGCGCCTGGCCCCTGATCAATGGTTTTGCGGGTGTGATTCACCAGCTCCATAATTCGGGCCACCGCAACGTTGAATTTGAAACTTTCAATCAGAGGCGGGACATCAGCTAAGAACCGGTGGGTGTGACGACGCAGTGGTGCATCGCCAGCACCAAACTCGATTCCGGGCTTCGATTCGACTTCACCCGACAGCCGCCAGGCACGTGCCAGGAACTTTTGTGACCCCACCGGCGAAACATCACGCCAGTCAATGTCATCCTCGGGTGGACCCGCAAAGGCCATGGTCAAGCGCACCGCGTCCACACCGTAGGCATCAAGTTCCTGGGAGAAATAAACCAGGTTGCCCTTGGATTTGCTCATCTTGGCGCCATCCAAAATGACCATTCCCTGGTTGAGCAACGAGGTGAATGGTTCCGTGAACGAGAGATACCCCAGGTCAAAGAGAACTTTGGTAATGAAGCGGGCATAGAGCAGATGCAAGATGGCGTGTTCAACACCACCCACGTATTGATCCACCGGAGCCCATTTTTCGGCCTCGGCAACATCAAAAGCTTGGGTGTCATCGTGTGGGCTCAAAAAGCGCAAGAAATACCAGGAACTGTCCACAAAGGTGTCCATGGTGTCAGCATCGCGGGTTAGCTTTTTGCCCTCATGGGTGACACTCGCCCACTCTTTGGCTGCCCCCAGCGGGGAAGAACCCTTAGGTCGCAAATCAAGGCCCTCGCCCGAGGGCAAGGTGACCGGCAACTGATCAAAAGGAACAGCGACTTCATTCCCCTGCTCGTCATACATAATCGGGATCGGGGTGCCCCAATAGCGTTGACGGGAAATCAGCCAATCCCGCAATCGATACGTTTTGGCGGCCCGACCAGTTCCGGCTTCCTCCAAGAGTTCGATCACCCGCGTAATCGCATTGTTTTTACTCAAACCATTGAGCGGGCCGGAGTTAATCATCCGACCATCGCCAGCGAGTGCTTCACCCGTAACCAGCGGATCCGCTGGTGGCAGATCGCCAGCTTCGAGCATCTCCTCGGTCACCACCGGAATCGCACCGGTCACAGGTGCGTTGGTATCGAGTACCACCCGGACGGGAAGATCAAACTTCTTGGCAAAGTCGAGGTCACGTTGATCATGAGCGGGAACCGCCATAATCGCGCCCGTTCCATAATCGGCCAAAACATAGTCTGCCGCCCAAATCGGCAAGCGCTCGCCGCTCACCGGGTTGATGCCATACCGGTTCAGGAAGACCCCGGTCTTTTCACGGCTGGCGTCCTGACGATCAATTTCGCTGGCTTTCTGCGTGCTCTCAAGATAAGCCGCGAAGGATGCTTTCACTTCCTCCGTGCCGTCTTCGACCAATTCGGCCGCGAGATCGGAATCGGGAGCCACCACCATGAACGTGGCACCAAAAAGCGTGTCTGGCCGTGTGGTGAAAATCGTGACCGGGGTGGGTCGTCCTTCGATGACGAAATCTACTTCGGCGCCCTGAGACCGACCAATCCAGTTGCGCTGCATAGCCAGAACTTTGGCTGGCCAGCGGCCCTCCAGCTGGTTGAGGTCATCGAGTAGCCGGTCAGCGTATTGGGTAATCGCGAAGTACCACTGGGTGAGCTTCTTTTTGACCACCATCGCACCACTGCGATCCGATGTCCCATCGGGCAGCACCTGCTCATTAGCCAGCACTGTTTGATCTACGGGGTCCCAATTCACCCAAGAGTCTTTGCGATAGGCGAGACCCTTTTCGTACATTTTCAAAAACAACCACTGGGTCCAGCGGTAATACTCAGGATCAGAGGTGTGTAGGACACGCGACCAGTCAAAGGAGGCCGCGTATCTCTTCATTGAAGCTTTTTGCTGATCAATGTTGGAATACGTCCACTGCCGCGGGTCCACCCCGCGCTTGATTGCCGCATTTTCTGCGGGCAAACCAAAAGAATCCCAACCGATGGGGTGGAGTACCTGGAAACCTCGCAAGCGCCAATATCTGGCCACCACATCACCTAGGGCATAGACCTCAGCATGACCCATGTGGAGGTCCCCCGAAGGGTAAGGGAACATATCCAAGACGTATTTCCGGGGGCGATCATCTTCGCCGGCAACAACAGTAAAAGGCTGGTGTTTTTCCCACCAGCTGGACCATTTCGCCTCGAGAGCAACAAAGTCATAGCTTACGTTGTCCCCAGATTCGGGCTCAGGCGCAGAAGTCTTCACCGGTCAAGAGTACTCAACTTGGTCGTGACCTAGGGCCTCTAAGAAAGCGGAGGCCTTAATTCCCACCTCCGTGATCTCACTCTGGGGTTCACTCAAAGCGGTAATACCGCCACCGACTCCCAGGGAAAAGCCTTCCCGGTTGGCAACGAGGGCACGAATGGTCATGGCAAATACGGCGCTGCCATCCACGCGCCACACACCGTAGGTGCCCGAGTAATAGCCCCGCGGGCTTTTTTCCCACGAGGCTAAAAGCTCTACAGCACGTTTTTTGGGCGCACCCGTCATGGAGCCTGCAGGAAAAGTGGCATCGAGCACATCGAGAGGGTCAAGGCCTTCTCTCAGTGTTCCGGTGACTGTGCTGACGAGTTGATGCACCCGGGTGTAGCTCTCCAGCACCAGTAACTCTGGGACGGAAATTGACCCCACCTCGCACACTCGAGAGAGGTCATTACGCATGAGATCAACAATCATCAAGTTTTCTGCGCGCTCTTTATCGCTGGTGAGTAATTCCTCCGCCAGTGCGTGATCCGCACTCGGGGTGGCACCGCGAGGCCTGGTGCCTTTGATAGGTCTAGTGGTCAGAGTCCGCGAGGCTGAAAGATCTAGAAAAGTCTCGGGTGAGGCCGACACAATCGTGGTCTCCCCCAGGCGCAATAACGCTTGATGGTGAGTGGGGTTGGTGCTTCGCATTACTTGGTGAAGGGCAACAGGGTCAATCTGGTCCGAACTACTTACCCGGGTGGTCAAACACACTTGATACGCATCCCCGCGACCAATGGCATCGTGAGCGTGATCGATCATGCCCAGATATTCTTGTGCGCTATCTCGCCAGGTGAGAGTAAGAGGTGGGTCTAGAACTACTGCTGGTTTATCTCCCACTGGCGGCGCAGGTGAGGAGCTTGGTGCCTCTAGTCGTTGGGTGAGCTCATCGCGCCAGAGTGCAAGCTCTCCACTCCATGATTGCCCCAGTGCCACCAGCGTGGCGGTGCCGCTGCGGTGATCACAGGCAATCAGACGATCGACCACCATGGCACACCCAGGGGCGCTGGGATCGCCAGAAAGCGTGACACCGAGAGTCTCGCTGGCAAGTTCGTAGGGCACCACCAGGTGAACGCCCAAGGGGTAGCTTGTCGCTGGGCCAGAAAAGTGCTCTAACAGCTCACGGTGTGCCGCTCTCACCTGGGATCTCCACTGCGGTGAAATCTCCGAGTTCAGAGAAAGTTCCAAGGGTGAGCCCTCAGCGATATAGGAAACTCCGTTGCCTCGATCGCCGTGGTCATCCCACCAGATTGCATAGGGCGATTGCCCGCACAGTGTGGCAAATACCGTGGCGGGGTCATAGGAGCCTCTCAAAGGATGCTCAAGTAGCCCCTTCGTCATAGCCTTAGCTTATGAGTCACGCGCTGTATCAGTTCTCCAGTGGCGAGCTTCGTCCAATCGACTGGTGTGATCCACGAGCGGGAGAAACCCTCGTTGCCGATTCCTGGCTGGTCCGCGATGGGCGTGTTGTAGCACTGGATCAGCACCTAGAGCGTTTTCGCACCAGTGTGGGTGCCACCACCGCACTGGAGAGAACCACCGTGGAAGCGTTTCTTCACTCCGTTCTCCACCAACTAGAAGGCAGTGGGCTCTGGTTTCCTCGCATAGAGGCAGTAGCAACACCTGGGGGTCCGATTTTGCGCTACCGGCATCGCAGCGCACCAGAGATGACAAGCCAGGTGATTCTGGCCACCACCACCGATGACCCCCGCAAAACCCCGCTGGTCAAAGGGCCCGATTTAGACGCTTTGTTGCGTCTACGCACCAGCGTCGCTTCCTTAGGCGCCAGCGAGGCCATCATGGTCGATAACTTGGGCGCTGTGGTGGAAGGCGCCTATAGCACCATCGTCGCCTGGTT
>LIAY01000055.1 GCA_001438965.1 Microbacteriaceae bacterium BACL25 MAG-120322-bin65
CTGAATTACGGAGAGGGTCTGCTTGGCGTCAGTTTTGGTCCGATAGGTGCCGCCGGCATACCTGAGTCCGTCTGGGCCGGTATACCGGATTTGATACTTACCAGAACGACTCAACCGCACTCCAGGAGGAAGGCTCGAATCTTTCGCCACGTTTCCCCCAATTTTTTTGCGCCCAGTATGCGCCCAACTCTAATGAGAATTGTTGTGATTCCTTGGGATCAGATGTTACACCGCCCAGAAGTCTTTCAAGCTTGGACACCAGTTATTTGGGGGATAATTCAATATTTTAGAAGCGCCCTCGGCAGGAGTCGAACCTGCGGCCAAAAGATTAGAAGTCTTCTGCTCTATCCGCTGAGCTACGAGGGCTTAGGTGGGCAAAACCCACACATAACAGTGTACAGGCGGTAAAAGTAGGGCCTACGCTACTGAGGACACTCACAAATAGTACTCGGGGGAAATCTTCGTGGCGAAACCAAACGTTTGCTTGACGCTCAGCTAACCGGCGCCCCAAGCGGAGTCTTCCACTTGTCCAAGTCGCTCGATAAACGCTTACGCTCTGGCGGGTGACTCATGTGGTGGCGGGCTTGAGCGAGCGCACAGATTTTATGAACCGCATCCCAGCAAACGTGTCGGCCGCTGGTGGGCCGATGCCACTCAAAAATAACCTCAACGCTTCAGTGCGGGCCAGAGGCGACCCTGACCCGCACTGAAGGGAGTAACAATGGAACTACGAGCTCTCTTTCCTAGCCGCAAGAGCGTATTCCTCTTCCGGGGATAGGACGAGCTGGTGGCGTCCCCATATGGCGAAGATAACCAACATCACCAGGTAGACCACAGCGATACCGATGATTGCAGGCAAGAACGCTGGGTTGATCAAGAAGCCCACAAAGGTGAAGGCCGAGATAACCAGCGCAGCCCAGCCGCCAAAAACACCCCAGGGAGATACATAGGGGCGGTTGAGGTTCGGGAATTTCTTGCGCAGAATCAAGAAGGACGCTGCCTGCATACCGTAGGCGAGCATGGCACCCCATACGGCGATGTTCAACACCACAGCACCGGCTACAGCGCCCGCGCCTTCGGAACCAATGGCGGTCAGCACATCGATCACCACCAGTGCAGCAAATCCAATAATGGCGCCGGCAATCAGGGCCACTAGCGGAGTCTTCTTCTTGTTTGTCACCGAGAGGAACCTCGGGTAGTAGCCTGCCCGAGACAAGGAGTACATGTTGCGTCCGTAAGCAAACATGATTCCCTGAAGCGAGGCAAACAGTCCAATCAAAGCTAAAAGTCCCAGGACTGCAGCGAGTTGGTCGTTTTGCAAGATGGCACGGAAGCCATCGAGCAGAGGCTCCCCAGAAACGCGAACCTCTTCAGCGCCCAACACACCAGTGTTCAGGAACAGAACCAGCAGGCCGGTCACGATCAGCGTTCCACGAGCCCAGACACCTGCGCGAGGAATATCTTTCTCGGGCGTGTGTGATTCCTCGGCCGCGAGTGGGAGTTCCTCAATACCGAGGAAGAACCACACTGCGAAAGGAATGGCATACAGGATGCCCATTGGACCAAAGGGAAGGAATGCGTTTCCGCCTGCCTCGGGAGCAATGTTGAGAAGGTTGTCAAAGCTAAACAGCCCTGAGAACACTGCCATCACTGAGAACGCCACCAGCACGCCGATTGCCAGAATCGCCACCACGAGGGCAAAGCGGAAGGCAATGGTGGCACCAGAAGCATTGAGCACGATAAAGATGACATAGAGGATCAGCCACCAAACCCAGCCTGGAAGGCTAGCTCCCAAGAGGTCATTCAAGATGCCCTCTGCGTAGGCCGCTGAGAAGAACACAACTACTGCTGTGGTCGCCACATACGTGATGGTTTCGGCAAGACCAGTGATGAAGCCACCCCACGGTCCCATAGCGCTTCGCCCAAAGGAATAAGCGCCACCGGTGTGTGGCATGGCTGCTGACATTTCTCCGATCGAGAAAATCAGACCGTAATACATGACAACGAGAATCCCGAAGGCAATAAACAAGCCTCCGAAACCACCGACGTCAAGGCCGAAGTTCCAGCCCGAGAAGTCACCTGAGATAACCGCTGCAACAGCGAGCCCCCAGAGACCCCAAACGCCAGCCACTCTGCTCAGCTGGCGCTTTTCAAAATAACCAGATTCGACTTTGTTGTAGGTGACTCCCGCCACCTTGTTGCCTTGTTCTGACATAACTTGTGTCCCATCTGTCGATGGGGTCGCCCCCCGATGCCGGGGCATCTCAGGGTCTCCCTCACGACGCTGTGAAAAGGAAATTGCTGTCGTAAATGTATTGGTCATTGGACGCAAAAGCAAGCCTTTGGTAAGTGCCTCAGGAGGGTCTGTTGGGGTCAAATTCCATGACCCGATCAATAGTGCGAATATCCAGGCGGATAACTTGACAATTCGCTGTGTGAGCAGTTGTCTAAGGGTTGCGAATCCAAACTATTGCGAGGCAGGGCTTCAATGAAGAAAACCGGCTATATCTCCCTTGATGATCTCCAGGTCATGTATGACCAGGGCGAGATCGACACCGTTGTGATGGCGTTCACCGACATGCAGGGACGCTTGGTTGGCAAGCGAGTTGCGGCTCGGCACTTCCTGGAAAACATCTCCCACCACGGGGCAGAGTGTTGCAACTACCTGCTCACTGTCGATGTCGAAAACAACACAATTCAGGGTTACGCTTTGTCGTCGTGGGACACCGGCTACGGCGACATGGTCATGGTGCCTGACATGGCGACAATGCGCATGACTCCGTGGTTGCCAGGCTCAGTCATGGTTACGACCGACCTTGAATCGACCTCTCACGAGGCGATTCCGCAGTCGCCGCGGTCCATTCTTAAGGCGCAAATAGCTCGCCTTGAGGCGATGGGCTTCCGGGCGTTCGTGGGAACAGAGTTAGAGTTCATCCTCTTTGACGAAACCTACCGAGGTGCGTTCAAGAAGGGGTATCGAAAACTAAAGCCGTCCACCGACTACAACGTCGACTACGACCTGTTGGCGTCAACCAGGGTGGAGCCTCTGCTGCGCGATATTCGAAACCATATGGACGCTGCCGGAATGTATTGCGAGGGCGTCAAGGGTGAGTGCAACCTGGGCCAGCAAGAGATTGCCTTCTTGTATGACGAGGTGTTGCGCACGTGTGACAACCACGGCATCTACAAGGCCGGCGCCAAGATGATCGCTGATGGCCACGGTAAGGCTTTGACGTTCATGGCGAAATATAACGAACGAGAAGGCAACAGCTGCCACATTCATATGTCGCTTCGAGGCACAGACGGTTCTATGTTGTTTGGGGACGATGGCGACCCCGGGGGAATGTCACCGCTGTTCAAGAGCTTCCTCGCCGGCCAGATTGCACACATGCAGGAGCTCACCCTGCTCTATGCGCCCCAGATCAACTCATATAAGCGATATGTCGAAGGTAGCTTTGCCCCCACCGCCATCGCGTGGGGTCTGGACAACCGAACGGTCTCGTTCCGGGTCGTGGGTAAGGGCGCTGGGATGAGAGTCGAAAACCGGGTGCCCGGTGGCGATGTGAACCCCTATCTCGCGACGGCGGCCATGATTGCTGCTGGGATCTCAGGTATTGAGCAGGGACTTGAGCTCGAAGAGATCACCGAAGGTAATGGCTACATTGCAGACAAGCCTCGGGTGGCGTCCTCGATGCGGGATGCAGCGGAGCTTTTCGCTCAGTCAGCCTTCGCCAGGGAAGCGTTTGGCGACGCCGTGGTCGACCACTATGTGCACTACGCCCGAACGGAGATTAGAGAGTTTGAATCAGTGGTGACCGAGTGGGAAAGGATTCGCGGATTTGAGCGTCTCTAAACCTCTGATTGGAATCACCACCTATCGCCAGGAAGCCACAACAGGGGTGTGGTCAGGCGAGTTCGCCATGATTCCTAGCGAATATGTGCGCGGAGTAGAAGAAGCTGGCGGGATCGGTGTCTTGGTGCACCCCCAATCCTTGAACAAGGAAGAGGCGAGGCGCATCGTGTCCAGCCTTGATGGCCTCATGCTCTGCGGTGGACGAGATATTGAACCCTCGCGCTATGGCGCAAAAGCGCTGGTGACCACGGAGAGCCCCGACACACTGAGAGACCACACAGAGGACATGCTCTTGGGTGCGGCGATAGAGCTCGATGTTCCCGTTTTGGGAATCTGTCGCGGCGCACAGATGCTGAACGTGCACCGTGGCGGAACCCTTCACCAGCACGTGCCCGATGTAGTTGGAGACACTCGGTATCAAAAAGGCGGGGGCGAGTTCACCATGATGTCCGTCTCCATTAGCCCAGGAACAGTGCTCGCAAATATCTACGGTGGAGCAAGCGAGATGGGTCCTGCGGCGATGTATCACCACCAGGCCATTGACCAGCCAGGGGAAGGGCTAAGCGTGTCAGCAACCAGTCCAGACGGCTTGGTGGAGGCCATTGAGCTAGCTGACCATCCCTTCTGTGTGGCAGTCCAGTGGCACCCAGAGCGAACCCTGGAAGACCTTCGACTGTTTGTCGCACTTATTGACGCTGCCACCTCCTACCGAAAGAAGATTCTGTGAGCTACCAACTCATTAACCCCGCCACCGGCGAGCCAATGGAAACTATCGAGCACGCCAGCATCGAGCAGGCGGATGAGGCTATTGCTCGGGCGAAGACAGCGCAAGCTCACTGGGCGGCCCTTGCACCAGCGGATCGTGCAGCGATCTTGCGAAAGTTTGCTCAGGTCGTTGACGCCGACCTCGAGACTCTTGCTGCCTTAGAGGTTCGGAACTCAGGCCACCCCATCACTCAGGCCAGGTGGGAAGCAGGTCACGTCGCAAGGGTATTGGAGTACTACTCCGCCGGACCCGAGCGCCTGATCGGCAAGCAGATTCCGGTCGCCGGTGGCATCGACATCACCTTCCATGAACCTCTGGGGGTTGTTGGAATCATTACCCCGTGGAACTTCCCGATGACCATTGCGTCGTGGGGTTTCGCCCCGGCGCTGGCTGCTGGCAACGCTGTGATTGTAAAACCGGCTGAATGGACGCCACTGACCACGATGCGCCTCGGTGAGTTAGCCCTGGAAGCAGGTGTTCCTGAGGGAGTGTTCCAGGTGTTGGTGGGACGAGGGTCTGTCGTGGGTAATCGTTTCGTCACCCACACGGACGTTCGAAAGGTGGTCTTCACCGGTTCCACTGAGGTCGGAAAAACAATCATGCGCGGTGCTGCCGACCAGATTAAACGGATCACCTTGGAGCTCGGTGGAAAGAGCGCCAACATTGTCTTTGCTGATGCTGACGTAGATAAGGCTGCAGCCGCTGCGCCCTCGGCGGTCTTTGAAAATGCTGGTCAGGATTGTTGCGCACGGTCTCGCATACTGGTGGAGGCCTCCGTGTATGACCGGTTCATGGAAGGTTTAGAGAAATCTGTCAAGGCCTACAAAGTCGGTGACCCGACCGATGAGGCGACCGAGATGGGCCCGCTCGTCACGGCCGGCCACAAAGAGAGCGTCGAAAGCTTTCTCGGCGATGTCCCCATCGCTTTTAGGGGTCAGGCACCGGAAGGCCCAGGAAATTGGTTTGCCCCCACCGTGTTGTTGCCCAAGTCAAACGATGACCGGTGTCTGCGAGAAGAGATTTTCGGGCCGGTGGTTGCTGTGGTTCCCTTCAAGGATGAAGCAGAAGCGCTCGAGCTTGCTAACAACACAGAATTTGGCCTCTCCGGGTCCATTTGGAGCAGAGACGTCGGTCGCGTTATTAGGGTCGCCCGCGGCGTCCAGAGCGGTAACTTGTCGGTGAACTCCCACTCGTCGGTGCGCTATAGCACTCCCTTTGGTGGGTTCAAGCAATCGGGACTCGGTCGAGAACTAGGTCCCGATGCGCCGCTGCACTTCACTGAAGAAAAAAACGTCTTTATCCCCCACGACTAACCCAAAGGAGCCGCCCCACATGTCACCCCAAACCATGGACCTCACCCAACGTCTTAAAGGCAAAGTTGCCGTCATCACCGGAGGTGGAAGCGGCATCGGCCTTGCCACTGCCCGTCGCATGGCCGCCGAAGGTGCCACCATCGTCATTGGCGACATGAACGAAAAAGCTGGCAGTGAGGCAGCAGCCGAACTGGGTGGCCTCTTCGTGAAAGTCAACGTTGCCGAGGAGGATGAGGTCGACAACCTGTTTGACACCGCCAAGTCCACTTATGGCTCGGTCGACATTGCTTTCAATAACGCAGGTATCTCCCCACCCGACGACGATTCCATTGAAACCACGGAGCTGCCCGCGTGGCAGAAGGTCCAAGATGTGAACCTCAAGTCTGTCTACTTATGCTGCCGCGCCGCGCTTCGCCACATGGTCGAGCAAGGCTCCGGATCCATTGTGAACACCGCCTCCTTTGTTGCGGTGATGGGCTCTGCCACTAGTCAGATTTCCTACACGGCGTCCAAGGGCGGTGTGTTGGCAATGAGCCGCGAGCTCGGTGTTCAATTTGCGCGCCAGGGGATTCGCGTCAACGCGTTGTGCCCGGGACCAGTCAACACCCCCTTGTTGCAGGAGTTGTTCGCAAAGGACCCTGAGCGTGCCGCTCGGCGTCTTATCCACATTCCCATTGGCCGCTTTGCAGAGCCAGAGGAGCTAGCCGCAGCGGTAGCGTTCTTAGCCTCCGACGATGCGTCTTTCATCACGGGCGCCACCTTCCTAGTCGACGGTGGAATTGCTGGCCACTACGTGACACCGATCTAGACCACGGCAGGCACCTGGGAACCGAGCCAAGTACGACTGCTACGAGGGCCAGAGACACCCCACCAGTAACTAGACATCTTCCATGGTGGGACGAGCTGAAACTTCTTGGTCCCTCCCAGTCCGCATAAAGCTTCGGCCTTGATAATTGGAATATGAACCGTCACAAACGCACCACAACTAATTGGGTCGTTGCAGTCACCTTGGCTTTAGGGCTTGTAACTCTGAGCGGCTGCACCATCAACATCGGCCTCGGCGACAAAAACGCGAGCGCTCCCCAGTCGACTGAATTCTCTATTTTCTCGCAACAAGATCTAATGTTTGCGCGGATGATGATCCCCCACCATGAACAGGCGTTAGAAATGAGTGTTCTGGCGCTGGCGATCTCAACCGATAGCGACGTTCGAGATTTGGCACAACGCATTTATGACGGTCAAGGCCCAGAAATTAAGCTCATGCGAAGCTGGCTCGGCAGCACAGTAGGCGCTGAAGGAATGGGTCACGAGATGCCCGACGGCACCATGATGGACAACGACACTATGGGCGAGAACATGATGGACTCGGACGAGATGGCAGGGATGGCCTCAGAGGAGAACCTCGCCGAACTGGCTTCGCTCACCTCACCAGAGTTCGATGCTCTGTTTCTTCAAATGATGATCGCACACCACGAGGGAGCGTTAAAGATGGTGGAGATGATTGAGGGCTCCGCGAATGCGGATGCCTTGGCGCTTGCGGAAGAAATATCCATGGCCCAACGAGCTGAAATTCAAGAGATGACCGCGCTTTTGGAGATCCTCACGGGTGTTTAGGTCAATTGGCGTGAGCGCGGTCCTAGCGTTGCTGTTGAGCGGGTGCTCGGCGAACGACGATGGGGTCAGCCTGGACGAGCTCGAGCACGTCCACAGTGTCGCCACAAATGGCGAGCAATTCTTTCTAGCAAGCCATCACGGTCTGTATGTGTGGTCAGGTGAGTCCTGGC
>LIAY01000056.1 GCA_001438965.1 Microbacteriaceae bacterium BACL25 MAG-120322-bin65
CCACGCTCATCACCAGGGATGCTAAATATCGAAACAGAGACACCTCGATTTCACGGGTGACCAACTCGGTGGCGGGTTCTTCTTCCCTGGAATCGGAGGGTTCCAAAATTTCGCGCCGGAGCGCTTGGGCAACCCGGTGTGGAAGATAAGCCAACACGACGCTGGCGTCATTTCCCGCCGCCTGGATATCCAGTTTCGCCAGACCAAACAGCCGGGGGATAAGGGGTCTGCGAACACCAATGGTGTTCACCCGGTCACGCCTGGCCTGACGGGAGCTTTTCACCAAGATGCCCTTGGTGACTTCGATCACATCATCATCCATCCGCACCAGATGGACTCGCCACTGCAACCAAAAGATGAACCCAACAATGGCCAGCACCGCCATGAAACCAAGGGCTACCAAACCCAACGAGTTTGCAATCAAGGCGAGAATAAAAGAATCTGGCTCGTCATCATCAATGCCCAGGAACTCCGCGATAGCTCGAAGAATCACACTCTCCCATAGGGTGGCGAAAGCGGCACCAAAGAGTGCGGCAAAGACCACCCCACCCTGAAACAACGGGGTGAGGGGGTGGAGTCGATGCCAGTGACCATCGCGCAGGTCGCCCGCATCACGTAGTACTGCTACCGCCACTTTTAGAGCCCAGCTCTGCGAGTTTCTGCCACTGCGATGAGCTGGTCACGCAACTGCTGGGCGACCTCAAAAGGCAGTCCTGGAATAGAGACCCCGGTGGAGGCGGCCGCGGTAACCAAGCGAAGCTCCGCCAGGCCAAGCGAGCGAGAGACGGGGCCTCTGGAGATATCGACAAGTTGGAGGCGCCCATAGGGTATTGCCACCTGACGCTGAAAAATAACCCCACGCTTAAAAACAACGTCATCTTGGCGCAACGCGTAACCCACGGCGCGCACCCGACGAGGAACGAACAACGCCACCGCGGCAACAATAAGCACCACAACGGTTACCGGGAGATAGGCCAAGGAGCCGAATCTCACGTCATCCAGCCAGAACGGGAGAGTGGAGGCCACCAGTGGCAAAGCGGCAACTAAGCCCAGCTCCACAAAAGCTTCGATCACATACTTCGGGCTAATGGCCTGCCAGTCGGTTCCCGCATCACTCATGATGGCTCCCCTTCTAAAGCAGCATTTCCAGCCGGATCACTGGAATCAGGGGGAAGAGTGCACCAGCGCTCGGCCACTAAACCACCCGCCGTCAAGACTAGGGCCCCACCACACATCGCCAGAGAGAGCCATAGAGCACCCAGAGGTAATACCGGCCTGGTGAGATAAAACACCATCACACCCACGGTGGCGCCAAACACCCCACTTCCTGCCAAGGCGCTCGCTTTAGCCAGCAACAGCACCCGAGTTGCGTAGAGCGGGTCAATGGGTTCTGATTTCTTTTCACCACGCACAAGTTGACGAATAGGCCAGGCCATCGTGGCCACAATGATCCCCACCAGTGCCAGTGCCACACCGGCGCTGAGCGGCGGGACAAAAGCTGGCTCGCCGACACGGGTAAGTAATAATTGCGCAGCCCACAACAGCACGCCTCCCCCGAGGCCAAAAGCCAGCAGTGTGGTGAAGCGGGTGTGGGTCATCAGCTCGTGGTGGGCAGAGCTCCGAGGAGCTTTGCCACCTTACCCTTTTCAGGAATTGTTGCCTGGGGGTCAATCTCGAGCCAAGGTTCCAAGACAAAGCGGCGCTGGTGAGCGCGCGGGTGGGGCAAGGTTAACGATTCGCTGTGGTGGATCAAATCCCCATAGGTAATGAGATCTAGATCTAGTGTTCGATCGGCGTACTGGCCAGCTTCACGCACGCGCCCATGAGCGGTTTCGATGGCCAGAAGGTGATCCAATGTCCGCTGTGGTGACCAAGCCGATTCCAGGACCATGACCTGGTTCAAATAGCCGGGGGCGCTGGAATCGAAACCGTTGTGGGTTAACGCCACCGTTTCATGAAGAGATGACGAGGCCACAACCCGGAAACCCTCGGTGGCGGCAACATCGGCCAGTGCCCGAAAAGCAATGTCCTGGCGATCACCAAGATTTGTGCCCAAGGCCACCACGCATCTAGTCCATTCGGGATTAATCATTGTTGCCTCACCCGGCGCAGCGTCACCGACGCATCGGCGAGGGTGACGGGCATCGGTGCATGGGGCTTATGAATGGTGACCGTTATCGCCTGGGCTCGCTCAAACTCCCAGAGAGCCGTAATGACTTGCTGACAGAGCTTCTCCAGTAAATTCACTGGCTCTCCGCCCACCACCGCAGCAGCCCTTTGGGCTATGGCCGCGTAATCAAGAGTGTGGCCAACATCATCGGATTGCGCGGCGTCTGAGGCGTCGTATTCCACCTCAAGGTCCACGACAAAAATCTGGCCATCTCGTCGCTCATGATCAAAGACGCCGTGGTGAGCAAAAACCTCGATGCCACTCAGGCGAATCACATCACGCATCGAAGTTTCCATGCCCCACAGCCTGCCAGACATCCAGGGCCTCACGGTGGGCTGCAACATTGTGAACCCGCAGCGCCCACACCCCCTGATCGGCTAGCAGCACCCCCAGCGTGGCCGAGAGGGCATCACGCTCGGTTGGCCGATGGCCTGGTGGCAATAATGCCCCCAGGAATCTTTTGCGAGAAGCCCCCACCACCATGCGCTGGCCTGGTTTCACTAACGCCGAAAGATCATGCAGTAGCGCCCAGTTGTGCTCTGGCGTTTTAGCAAAACCCAAACCCGGGTCCACCATGATGCGACTGGCCTCAATCCCAGCCGAAATCGCCACAGTGGTGCGCTCTGATAACTCAGCAGCAACCTCACCCACGACATCGTCATAATTGGCTAAAGAATCCATGGTCTCGCTGTGACCACGCCAGTGCATAAGAACATAATCACAGCGGGCGCCTGCAATCACGGGGAACATTTCCGGATCAGCTAGACCCCCCGATACGTCATTGATAATCTGCGCACCGGCCTCCAGGGCGAGAGCGGCCGTGCTGGCTCGCATCGTGTCGACACTCACGGTGATTCCCGCTGCTACCAAAGATTCAACCAGGGGCATAATGCGTGATTGCTCTTCGGTGGCGCTAATGCGATCGGCCCCAGGCCGGGTTGATTCACCGCCAACATCAATCACACTGGCGCCCTCGGCCACCATCTGATGGGCGTGGTCTAGGGCGCGCCTTGAGTCAAGGTAGGCGCCGCCATCGCTAAAAGAATCAGGGGTGACGTTCAACACACCCCAGAGCGCGGGCCTTTGCGCAGCGTTCACTCCTGCTGCGCTCCCCCGACCATCATCAGCGCTTCATGCCGGGCCTGCCCCAAAGCAAGCGTTCCCCGGGCTGCAACCGTGACCGCAGTGAGTTCCTGTTGAGGGCCGCGATAGCGCACACAACCATGGGTGGCAGAAATCATCACTAAAGCTCCGCTTGCCACACCCGAATCAACTAAGGCGCTCACGACCATCTCGCCCACGCGCTCTTGCAATTGGGGCCGACTAGCCACCACCTTGACCAGGGTGGTCAAGGTGCCAAGCCCCACAATGGCTTCGCTTGGTTGATACACAACACTGGCCACACCATCAAAAGGCAAGAGGTGATGCTCGCACAAGGCGTGAAAAGAAATGTCACGCAAAGCAACCAGATCACCGCGCTCGTCGGGTTTGGATGCCACCTTGCGGGCCTGGGTCAATACTTCAAGGGGGTCAACCCCCACGCCGGAATAAAGTTCGGCAAATAACTCGGCGACCCTTTGGGGGGTATTCACTAGCCCCTCACGGGAGGGGTCTTCGCCCACAGCAACCAGAATGTCGGTTACCGCTTTGGCAATAGCCTCGCTATTTACGGGTGCCATCGGCAGGTTTCGCTGCTGGCGCGGCCTTCGCCACCGGAGTTTTCTTGGTAGCTGGCTTGGCCGCTGGTTCTGGGGCAGCGGCCTTCTTAGCGGTGGCCTTCTTAGGGGTCACTTTAGGTTTTGGCATCGCAACAGGTCCCTTAGTGGACACTGGTCGCTTGCCGCTGGAGAGCCACTGTGGACGCTCGGGCAGTTTTTTCACGTTGGCAAAAATGGTGGCTAAAGCGTTGTGGTCGAGAGTTTCTTTCTCTAGAAGCTCCGTAGCCAAAGCGTCCAAAATGGCGCGATTGGAATTCAACACTTTCCACGCTTCCGTGTGAGCGTGATCAACCAATGCGCGAACTTCTTTATCCACGACCTCAGCAAGCGAATCGGAATAGTCCCTTTGGTGACCCATGTCACGACCAAGGAAGACTTCACCACTCGCCGACCCGAGTTTGACCGCGCCAATGGTGGCGCTCATCCCGAATTCAGTAACCATCCGACGAGCAATCGCTGTTGCCTTTTCGATGTCGTTGGACGCGCCAGTGGTGGGGTCGTGGAAGACAATTTCTTCCGCAACGCGGCCGCCCATGGCGTAGGCCAACTGATCGAGTAGTTCATTACGCGTAATCGAATACTTGTCATCCAGTGGCATCACCATCGTGTAACCCAGCGCTCGGCCTCGAGGCAAAATGGTGACTTTGGTGACCGGGTCAGTGTGGCGCATAGCCGCGGCTGCCAGGGCGTGACCGCCCTCGTGGTAGGCCGTCATCAGCTTCTCTTTATCGTTCATCATCCGCGAACGACGTTGTGGACCTGCCATAACCCGATCAACGGCCTCATCCAAGACCTCGTCGGTTATTTTTTTCGCATCAACACGTGCGGTGAGTAGGGCCGCCTCATTGAGAACATTTGCCAAATCAGCACCCGTGAATCCAGGAGTTTTCCTGGCGAGGACCGCTAAGTCAACACCCTTAGCCATGGGCTTGCCCTTGGCGTGAACCTTGAGGATTTGTTCGCGACCCTTCATATCCGGAGCGTCAACTTGCACCTGACGATCAAAGCGTCCCGGGCGCAACAGGGCCGGGTCCAAAATATCGGGACGGTTAGTCGCAGCAATCATGATGACGTTGGTCTTGGGGTCAAACCCGTCCATCTCCACCAGAAGCTGGTTGAGTGTCTGCTCTCGTTCGTCGTGACCGCCGCCCATACCCGCACCGCGGTGGCGACCAACCGCGTCAATCTCGTCAACGAAAATAATCGCAGGAGCGTTTTCTTTCGCCTCTTTGAAAAGGTCTCGAACGCGAGATGCTCCCACGCCGACAAACATTTCCACAAAGTCGGATCCCGAAATCGCATAAAACGGGACGCTAGCTTCGCCGGCCACGGCCCTAGCTAAGAGTGTTTTACCGGTTCCAGGAGGGCCATAGAGCAGAACCCCCTTGGGAATCCGCGCGCCGACTTTCAAGAACTTTTCGGAATCCTGGAGGAACTCTTTAATCTCGTGCAGTTCCTCAATAGCTTCATCCGCACCAGCTACGTCCTCGAAAGTGACGCTCGACATCTCTTTGGACACCAACGTGGCCCGAGATTTACCAAACTGCATGATGCGAGAGCCGCCACCTTGCATGCTGCTCATCAGGAACCAGAAAATGAGCCCGATCAGGATGAAGGGGAAAATGAGACCAAGGAACGATAAAAACCAATTGGTTTGGGGAACCTCATCGGTGAACTCGCCCACGTCGGATGCGCTCACCGCTTGCACAATGTCGCCGCCACGAGGAGCCACAAAATAGAACTGGACTTGAGTGCCCAAACCGTCGTAGGAGGAGCGCAGCTCTAAATCAACGCGTTGCTCACCATCGATGATGGTGGCCGATTCAACCTGGTTATCTTTGAGTAGCTCAAGGCCCTCTTGCGTGGTGACAGGCCGAAAGCCGCCCGCAGTCAAGAGCGAAATTCCCACCACAACTACCAAGGCGCCCACCATGACATAGGGCAGTGGACCCTTGAGTAGTGAGCTAAAAGTCGGTTTCTTCGAAGCCATAGGGCTATTTGTGCCTTTCGTGCCGCGCGGGGCCAAAACACCAGGCTAGCGTGAGAGTGGCCCCAGTGGCGAGGTGTTCGCCCCCGGCAGAGGGCACGTTTTTAGTCTTTATACACCGATGGTTTCAGGACTCCCACGCCTCGCAGATTGCGATAGGCCTCAGCGAAATCAAGTCCGTATCCAACCATGAAGTCGTTGGGAATATCAAAACCCAAATAGTCAATGGGGACTTCGACGCTCAACGCATCAGGTTTGCGTAACAAAGTGGCTACCCGCACGGAGGCCGCTTGGCGACTGGAGAAGTTTTCTAGAAGCCACGAGAGAGTCAGCCCAGAATCCACAATGTCTTCGACGATCAACACATGACGGCCTTCGAGAGAAATATCGAGGTCTTTCACAATCCGCACCACACCACTGGATTTTGTCGATTTGCCATAACTGGATACCGCCATCCAGTCCATTTCAACGTGTATGTTCAATTCCCTGGCCAAATCTGCCATCACCATGACAGCGCCTTTAAGCACGCCAATAAGTAGGGGAGTCTCTCCTGCAAAATCGCGCTCAATTTCTCGAGCCATACGGGCAATACCCTCGGCGATTTCCTCCGGAGTGAGCACTACCGATTCGATATCCGCCGATACGTCATCGAAATTCATGTCCTGGCGCCCTTTCGTTGGACTGCTTGGCTCTGGTGAGCATGGATATGCCCGTCTTTACGCTCCAGACTAGCGCCGGAAAGATCCAGAGCAGATTGGCCGCTCCAGCGTTGCAGCAGGCCTAAGGCTTGCTGCATCTGGGCATAACCAGGCGCGCCACCGCCCACTGCCATCACAAGCCTGCGCAATGCTCGAGAGGCGATGGCTGGCTGTTGTTGCTCAAGACTTGCCACCTCCAAGCTCTGGTGGGTGAGGTCGTGAACAGTTACTGCTGAATCAAAAAATGTTTCGGCCAATGCATCCAGAGTCTCCGAGTCGCTGCGAAACAGCTCCGCCGTTCTCGCTAGTGATGCGGCCACACCCGGGCCCAGTTTTTCCTCCAAATAGGGCAGGACCGACTTTCTAACCACCACACGAGTGAAGGACTCATCATCATTGTGGGGGTCATCCCACCAAGTGAGCCCGGCATCCACCAGCGCGGTTTGTAAACTCTCGCGGGTAAGACCAAGAAGCGGACGATGCAGCGACCCATTGGTCGGTGCCATCCCTTTGAGCCCGGAGGGCCCACTACCCCTGGTGAGACCTAAGAGCATCGTCTCTGCTTGGTCATCCCTGGTGTGCCCAAGCAGGATTCCACTGGCTCCAGTCTCTCTCACGCTTTCAGAAAATGCTTGATAGCGAGCCTGCCTGGCAGCTTCTTCTGGGCCGCCGTTCACACCGACGGTGACCGTTTTGATCATCACCGGTGCTAGGCCGACATCGCTCGCCTGATCGGCACTTGCCCTGGCCACGTCCGCTGAATGTGGCTGGAGTTGGTGATCCACAATCACGGCACCGCCTCGAATACCGAGCCCTGGCGCCTCGAGCGCCAGCGCCCAGGCCAAAGCTAGAGAGTCACTGCCGCCACTGAGTGCCACAAGATATAAAGAGCCCTCGCTCACACCGCGCCGTTTCGCCCATTCGCGAACGGCCCGCCGAAGATCCGCCATCGCGGGGCTCAACCGCGGGCGTTTAGCGTTTTCTGATTTGTCCGACACAGCCACCCGGTAAGGTTACTTCACGAAAGTTTTGAGACATAAGGAGCGCTAGTTCATGGCCGAGTATCCCGCCGTTATTGAAATCC
>LIAY01000057.1 GCA_001438965.1 Microbacteriaceae bacterium BACL25 MAG-120322-bin65
CGTCCTCATCAGGGTCGTCATCGCCCTCTGACTCATCAGAGTCTGCACTCATATTTGAGGCAAGCGTTTCGGCGGCATCCTTTTCTAAGACCAAATACTCTTCTAAGCGATCGGCCCAGGGAACCCACGCCGGGGAGAGCAGCGCACCCTCACCCGGGAGTAACTCCAGTTCGAGCACAGTGGGGTCTATCCCGGCGATATCGGCCAGCGTCACCGTCCATGACCATCCCGGATAGCCCGCCATTGCCGCTACAAAGGCCACATCAACAACACCCTCTTTCCGGGTGATTTTGGGTGGCTGAACAAAGGTGTCAGCGCCAGTTACTTCCGCCAGCGCCACCAGGGCTAAAGCCACCAGGTCACTATCGCCATGGCCGGAGGGCTCTAACCCTTTGTGGGGCTTTGTCGCTGGTTTTCTAGGCATCAAATTCTTCCGCTACTTTACGCAGCAAAGCAGCAATCTTTTTCGAATGCTCATTTTCTGGGTATCGTCCACGACGCAGATCCCCACTGGTTTTATCAAGCATCTTGAGAAGATCTTCAACAATGATGGCCATGTCCTCGGCGCCTTTACGGCCAAAACGTGGTGCCGGTGCATCCAAAACCCGCACGCTCAGCGCCTGAGCGCCCCGCTTGCCTTCGGCAACACCAAACTCAACCCGAGACCCGGGCTTGACTACATCACCTGTCTGCAACGCTGATGCGTGCAGGAATACTTCCTCGCCATCATCCGTGTGGATGAAGCCAAAGCCTTTGTCGTGGTCGTAGAACTTAACCTTGCCGGAGGGCATGGCGGGTCCTTTCTGTAGGGAGCTACGCTCAATTACGCTTCTGGCAGGATAGCGCGTTGGCGCAACCGATATCCTGGTGGGATGGTCTCTTCTGATTCTCCTCCACCATCCCGGCTCGAGCGGGTCCTCGCAACAGTAATTGCCAGCATCATTGGTTTGAGTATTGCGGCGTTCATCGCCATCATTATGGCGACCTGGCAAGGGTTCCAGAGTGACGATTTCACCAGTGGCGTGTGGCCAGCTGTGACCTTCCTGCCTCTGGTAGGCCTACCGAGCGGATTTGTCTTGATCATCGTCCTACTCGTTATCTCGACGCGCCGTCGCTCAGGCGGTCATGGCACTTCCTAATAGCAACGACTTATCCGTCATCGGCTGGCTTGCTAGTCGAAACCTGGAACAGCTTGGCACCTTAGCGAAGCTGCGCCGTATTGAACCAGCCCACTGCCAAGGGTTGAACAGTGTGGCTTCGGCCTTACTTGATTCGGGCAATATCGAATCCGCTCTGCGCAGCATGCACAGAATCGACCTGGAGGTCCTAGCGAAGCTTCGTCACCCCGGGGCCAAACCGGGCGCTCCCGCCACCCTCGTAACACCGGTCGTGGCGGCCAGTGGGTTTGTCGATGAAGCGGGCGATTCGCCGCGACTACTGTGCGCCGAGGGGGACTTAGCCATTCTGGATGCCCTCCATTTTTCCAGCAAGGCACCTTCACCTCGGGCTGCTAAAGCGCTGGGCCCTGAGGCGGCACAGAAAGCGGCCACAGCAGCCTGGAGCACGCTGTGTCAAGTCCACGACCTGGTTCGTGAACTAAGCCGCAAGCCGGTTGCCACCACCAAGGACCATAAACTCAGCCCCACCAACGCCAAGGCGCTCCACGCGAAGCTTGGCCCAGGCTATGACCTCGACCACTTGATTCGCCTAAGTTTCCAGGGCAACCTGGTGACCGTCCTGAGAGGTGAGATTCTTCCCACCTCTACTTGGGCGAACTGGCAGGATGCCAGTAGGGAAGACCAGTGGTTTAGCGTCGCGTCAGCGTGGTGGGCTAACGCACCGGTGTGGCTAAGAAATACGGTGTTGGAATTTCCTGAGAACAACTGGCTAGAGAATTTGGAACCATTGGTGGCTTTCGGCTACCCGCTAGCTGTGGCCCAACCTGAGCTCCAGCAGTGGATTGTTGATGCCACCAGCTTGGGGGTCATTTATGAGGGTGTTCCTACAGCTTGGGCACGCGATTTCTGGGCCGGAAAAGCACCGCAGTCTTCCTTAGTCGCTAGCTTGCCCGAGGTGACCCCCGGCGTTTACGTCAATGAAGATTTCACCCTGTTGGCCTCCGGGCCGCTTTCTGGCACCCATCGAAGTTCTCTAGATCTGGTGGCCCAACTGGAACTCGGTGGTCTCATCCCGCGCTACCGACTCACCGCTGCCTCCCTCTTACAAGGACTCCAAGAGGGCGTCGCAGCGGCGGCCATTCTGCCGCTACTCAAGCAAGTAGCCATCAACCCGTTACCTGAATCAGTTGTCGCCTTGATCAAGGATGTGTGCCGCAAGGCCCACGACCGCGAGCTGAGCATCGATGGCGAACACACCGTCATTCGCCTCAGTTCCCCGGAGCTCAGCTCAGAACTCAAAACTGATCCCGCCCTGACCGTGCTGGGTCTGCGCGCCAGGGAGGGTGGCGATCCAGAGCTCTGGGAACTTTCCTCCTCCTGGCCAATCGAGCGGGTGCTCAACACCCTGTTGGGCGGCTCCTACATGGCCCTGATAGTGGATGACACCCGAACCCCCGTGGTCTCCGCCTTGAGCCACGGCGTTCACCAGGCGCCCCCGCCCGTCGATGATCTAGGCCTTGCTCTGGATTCCCTCTATGCCGATATCCAAGAAGCACAGCGACTGGGTGTGCCACCGGGATTTGGCAGCATCATCGAGGTCGCAACGCGGACCAAGACCCCACTGGAAATTGATGTGACCATGCCCGATGGAACCACGGTCACCTCGACTATGGAGCCCCGATCGCTCTCCGGCGGTCGCCTGCGCGGTGTGGAGATTAAGAACTCCGTCGAGCGCACGTTGCCCGTGTCTCGCATCACTGCGGTACGGCCGGTGGGACCTTCACTGAACTAACAACGACAACGCCTAGACTGGCTGGTTATGAATCCCGACGGCCCGCTCATTGTTCAAAGCGACCGAACGGTCCTTCTAGAAGTAGCTCACCCTCAGGCTGGCGCAGCCCGTCATGCGCTGGCTGTTTTTGCTGAATTAGAGCGAGCACCCGAGCACATCCACACCTACCGGATTACTCGTTTGGGGCTGTGGAATGCGCGAGCCGCCGGTCACACAACAGAAGAAATTCTGGGCACACTGGAGCAACATTCAAAATTTGCGATTCCCCCCGGCATCGCCGAGGAAGTTCGGGACACGATTCGCCGATACGGCCAAATCGATATCACCCGTGAGGGCGAGGAACTCTTCCTCAGCTGTGCTGATGCCCTAGTCGAGGCGGAAATAACTCGCACGGCCAAGATTGCCGAGCTGCTTGGTCCACGCGATGAGCAGGGCCGATTCCCACTCGCCGCCTGGTCCCGCGGTGTGATCAAGCAGGAACTGCTCAAAAAGGGTTGGCCAGCAGCCGACCATGCCGGCTACGCGGAGGGCACACCACACGATATTTCTTTGGCGCAGGAGAATTGGGGTCTTCGCGCCTACCAACGAGATGCCATCACGCGCTTTAGGGACAACGGCTCCGGAGTGGTGGTCTTGCCTTGTGGGGCGGGGAAAACACTGGTCGGTGCCGGGGTGATGGCCGAGTTAGGCACCAGCACCCTAATCCTGGTGACGAACACGGTCTCCGCTCGTCAGTGGCGCGCAGAGCTTCTGGCCAGGACGAACCTCACCGAGGATGACATTGGCGAATACTCCGGTGTGATCAAGGACATTAAGCCCGTAACCATTGCTAGTTACAGCATCATGGCGGCAAAACGTAAGGGGGAGTTCGCTCACCTCGGTGTTCTTGATGCAAAAAATTGGGGGCTGGTGATCTACGACGAGGTGCATTTGCTCCCGGCACCGGTTTTCCAACTCACCGCCCAATTGCAGGCCAGGCGCAGACTCGGTCTCACCGCAACACTGGTGCGCGAGGATGGCCGCGAAGGCGATGTATTCAGCCTGATTGGCCCAAAACGCTTTGATGTCCCCTGGAAAGAACTCGAGTCTCAGGGATATATCGCACCGGCCATCTGTGTGGAAATTCGCTTGGACTTACCCACCAGTGAACGACTCGAATACGCCGCCAGCACCGATAAAGAACGTTTCAAACTAGCTTCCACTTCGCCCTCTAAGAGTGCTGTGGTGCGCGAGCTGCTCACGCTGCATCCCGAGGATCCCACCCTCATCATTGGCACCTATGTGGCGCAAATCGAGCAACTTGCCCAGGAGCTTGATATCCCGATGATTACCGGTGCCACCCCTCTGAGTGAGCGCGAGGACCTTTATGCCAAATTCCGCGCCGGCGAGGTCCTGCGCCTGGTCGTGTCGAAGGTTGCTAACTTCTCGATTGATCTACCCGAAGCATCGTTAGCGATTCAGGTATCCGGCTCCTTTGGTTCCCGGCAAGAAGAAGCCCAACGCTTGGGTCGAATTTTGCGACCTAAGGAGGATGGCCGCCCGGCCACTTTTTACACCCTGGTCGCCCGGGACACTGTGGATCAAGATTTCGCGCTCAACCGGCAGAGATTCCTTGCCGAGCAGGGCTACAGCTACAGCATCATGGACGCCACGGAGGTCACTCAGAAATTGCCCATGATTCATTCAGGATACGCACAGGATTCTCCCAGATAATAGTCACATGACTGATGGACCAAAAATACTTATCGTTGATGACGAACCCAACATTAGGGATCTGCTCACCACAAGCCTTCGCTTTGCCGGCTTCGCTGTTCGAGCCGTCGCAACCGGAGCGCAGGCCATCTCCGCCGTGCTCGATGAGGAACCTGACCTGATTGTTCTCGATGTCATGTTGCCCGATATCAACGGATTTGGGGTGACCAAAAGGCTCCGAGCCAGTGGTTACACCTGCCCCATACTCTTCCTCACCGCCAAAGACTCGACCGAGGACAAGATCACCGGCCTCACCGTGGGCGGCGATGACTATGTAACCAAGCCCTTTAGCTTGGATGAGATTGTCGCGCGGATCAAAGCAATCCTGCGCCGCACGCTCAACGAAGAAGATGACGCCTTGATCCGCGTGGGCACACTGTCCATGGATCAAGACACCCACGAGGTCTTTATTGGGTCGGTTGGCATCGAGCTCTCCCCGACAGAATTCAAACTGTTGCGCTATTTGATGCTCAACCCCAATCGAGTCCTCTCTAAAGCTCAAATCCTGGATCATGTCTGGGAGTACGACTTCAATGGAGATGCCGGCATTGTCGAAAGCTATGTGTCCTATTTGCGTCGCAAACTTGACCCCCACACACCTGAGCCCCTGATCCAAACCAAGCGCGGTTTTGGCTACATGCTCAAGGTCGACAAAGCTTAAGCACCATGCAGCAGCGCCTGGCGCTTTGGTGGGGTTCTACCTCCCTGCGCACCAAAATCACCGGGGCGAGCGTCCTAGTGATTACCCTCTCGCTCTTTGGGATTGGCGTGGGAACATTGACCACGGTGCAGGGCTACCTCATCGACGAAGTGGACCGCAAAATCGATGAAGTTTCTCTGGGGCTACCCAAACAACTTTCCACCAGCGACTTCTCCTCTTTCGACACCACCGGAAGTGCTGGCGCGCGCAGTAGTTACTTTCTCGCCGCAGTATCCGAAGATGGTCAGGTGCAAGCTAGCAACCTGGTGAGCACCGATAGTGACTACCAACCTGACCTCAGCACTCTGACCCGAGGTTGGGTACTCAACAATCCCGAACCCATCAATCTGGCCAGCGTGGATGGGCGCACTGAATGGCGACTCCACACGTACACCCTGCGCATCGTCCAAGAAGCCAATATGACGCGAGAGCCCGCGACCTTGGTAATCGGTGTCGACCTGGCCGAGAGCCGCCAAACAGTGGGCAGTTTTGCCTCCATCTTTCTCTCCTTTGGCATCGTGGCCATCATTTTGAGTGCCGTGCTCACGCGAATCCTGCTGACCACAACCTTGCGCCCGCTCAAAGAAGTGGAACTGACGGCGGCCCGGTTTGCCGGGGGCGATTTTTCTCAACGTCTTGGTGGGGCCTCGCCCAATACGGAAGTGGGACGCCTCACTCGATCTCTCAACACCATGCTTTCTCGCATCGACCGCGCGTTTGCGGATCGTGCTGACACCATCGCCCAGATGAGGAGCTTCGTGGGGGACGCCAGCCACGAACTGCGAACACCTTTGGTGAGCGTGCGAGGCTATGCCGAGCTCTATCGCATGGGCGCGCTGACCAAAAAAGCAGATGTCGCCCAAGCTATGGAGCGCATTGAAAAAGAAGCCGAACGGATGACCACTCTGGTCACAGATTTGCTCGAGCTCGCTCGCCTAGACGAGGCCAAACCTCTCGATCTCGCCCCCGTAAATATCACCGCACTTGCCTGCGATGCGGCGCTCGACGCTGGGGCGAGCGCCCCTGATCGCACCATCACTGTGTGGTACGAGGGGGAACTCGTCCGAGATCCCGCCACCGTAGATCCCGTCACCCTCAGTGTTGAAGAAAACAAAATCCGCCAAGTTATTTCCAACCTGGTTCAGAATGCGCTGCGCTTTAGCCCCGACGAATCACCCATCGAACTCGTGGTGGCGAGAAGCAAACCTGGAGCCAGAGGGCTCCTGAGCGTCGTTGATCATGGCGAGGGCATTCCCCAGCAGATCCGAGGGAAGATTTTCCAACGACTATGGCGTGCCGATACCTCGCGAGCGCGCGAAACAGGAGGCTTCGGTCTGGGTCTCGCCATTGTGGACACGATTGTCCGACGCCACAAAGGCACAATCCAGGTGGAAGAAACTCCTGGCGGCGGTGCTACGTTCGTGGTTTCCCTGCCACTTGTCCACAGCGCTACCGACTAACTCTGTGGCCTCTATGGGGCAATCAGGCCCGCTGAGCGGTAACTCCGCACCTACTGTGGGCCTCATGTAGCCACCCTGGCCCCAGAAAGAGGGAAACCATGACCCGATACAACGTCGATAGCGAAGCGGTGCTCGCTGCTGCCACGCAAGCACGGGCAAGCATTGGTCGTATCAATGCAGAAGTCCACACGCTCAACGCCCATTTACAATCTCTGAGCTCAAGCTGGAGCGGGCCCGCCGCAACTGCTTTTCTCGCCGTGCATGACAACTGGCGTCAGACCCAAATGCGCGTCGAAGAAAGCCTGGCAAGTCTGGGAACATCGCTGGCCCATGCCGGCACCCACTATCAAGACTTAGAAATTGCTAACGCACGACTTTTTCACCGTTAACGAAGTTGCGGGGTGCCTCCCCTGAGGAAGACACCCCGCAACGAGGTTCGTAGTGAGCTTAGAAGCCCATTCCGTCCATGCCACCGGATGAGTCGCCACCGCCACCAGGAGCAGC
>LIAY01000058.1 GCA_001438965.1 Microbacteriaceae bacterium BACL25 MAG-120322-bin65
GTGATTGAGGATCCCGAGGTGTGGGGTGTGCAATCCCTGAGTGCGGAAGCCATCACGTTGCGCTTAGTTGTTAAAGTGCGAGCGGGCGAGCAGTGGGCAGCTCAGCGAGCGCTGTACCGCGCACTCAAAGAGACTCTGGATCAACGGGAAGTCGATATCCCACCGCTCAATCGCATGGTCGTGGATGGGATGGAGGGCACTCGATCGCGAGGCTCTAACCGGGTGACCCGCGTCGACCCTGATGCTCCCAAGGACTAGACCTAAGCCCATGAGCGAAAACGACCTGAACGCCTCCATGCTCTTCCATCGCGTGGGTGGAGCAGAGACTTTCGACACACTGGTGCGCGCTTTCTATCGCGGCGTCATCGATGATCCCGTTATCGCACCCATGTATCCAAGCGACGATATCGAAGGCGCTATCTGGCGCCTGTCCCACTTCCTGCAGCAATACTTTGGCGGCCCCACCACCTACAGCGACCAGCGTGGGCACCCGCGGCTAAGAATGCGCCATCAACCTTTCGCTATCAATCCTCACGCCAAAGAACGATGGCTTGTTCACATGCGCGCTGCCGTGGATTCCCTAGATCTTGCCCCAATGGACGAATCAGAGCTCTGGGACTATTTAGATCGAGCGGCGCTGTCGATGGTGAACACTTTCGAGTCCTAAGACCGAAGCACCCATCGATCAAATCTCTCGCAAACTTTAGAGAGAGCCACCGGCGTTCTTCACCAGAACATAGCCTGCCTTCGAACTCAACCGGAGCCAAGGGCCTACCGTGTGAACCTGCATCGCCTGATCGCCCAGGAACCCCAGGGCATCCGCGGCGAAGGCGGCACCCGAGGGGATGCGGGCATGATTCGCTACGGGAGCACCCCAGACCTGTGCGCGCACTTTTTGCAGAGCTGATTCTCCAATGCTCTCGGGGACCGCAGCAGCTACGGCACCCACACCGGTCGCAGCGGCCTCGCTCAAGGCTTGGGCTTGAACCCCCAATCGCCGGCGCCAGCCTTCACGCGGCGGCGTAATGGCAGCCCATGCAAGCGAGGCAACCTCGGCGGGGAGCGCGACTTCTAATTCGTTTCGTTCCGCGGCGGTACCAAGGCGATGGATCAAGGACTCCAAAGGAACAACAACATCAAACTCAACTGAGGCAGCAAGGGCGAAAACTCGAAGGCCTAAGACGGTAGGGGTCTGATCGAGTAATCCGCGGGGGAAGAGAACACCCACATAGGCCTGTAAAAAATCGCCGGTGGCGATCAAACGGGCCGACCCGTCATACACGCGCACCGCCCGTTCACAAAAAACTTTTGCATCGGCGCGAGCATTGTCCGAGGTGAAGGTCATAGTAAAAGCCATAGTGTTCTCTAAACTACAATCGATGGCCTCTCTAGACGATTCTTCCCCCGCCGGTGATCCCGTTGCCAGCATGTTAAATGCCTTGACTCTCGAGGGCTCACAGGCGAGCACGGGAGAGGATATCTTCACCGCACCGAGTCAATGGCAACCCCACGGGCGTGTGTTTGGTGGCCAAGTTATGGCCCAAGCTGCCCTCGCTGCCATGCACACCATCCCCACAAAACGCGCCATTCATTCTCTGCATGGATATTTTTTGCGCCCCGGTGACATTTCAGAATCGATCACACTCTCAGCAGATCGCATTCACGATGGACGATCTTTTTCCACCCGGCGGGTTCAGGCCTATCAACACGCTCAGCCCATCTTTTCGATGATTTCCTCGTTCCAGGATGAAGACCCTGGCCTTGACCACCATGCGCCCATGCCCGAAGGCATTCCCGACCCAGAATCTCTGCCCAGCGCCCAGGAAGTTCTTGGCGCCATTAATCACCCCCTCGCTGATGTGTGGGCAACAACCAGGGCGTTCGATCTTCGACACCACCCCTCACCGATATACATCGACGGTAATAGAGAGCGAACGCCCCACCAAGCTGTCTGGCTGAAGGCACTCTCACCACTCCCAGATGATGAAAACCTGCACCGGGCGGCACTTGCCTACGCCAGTGATTTCAGCATTTTAGAACCCGTGATGCGAGCACACGGGATTAGCTGGTCAACACCGGGGCTCAAAGTCGCCAGCCTCGATCACGCCATGTGGTGGCATCGTTTCCATCGCGTAGATGAATGGTTCCTCTACGTTCAAGAATCCCCCTTCGCGCGTGGCGGACGCGGTCTCGCACTCGGTCGAATATTCAACCAACAAGGTGAGCTAATCGCCTCCGTTGCTCAAGAGGGAATGGTGCGGATTCCTAGTCCCTCGTGAGCTTGCGGTAGGTGGAACGGTGAGGTGCCGCAGCGTCAGCGCCCAAGCGCTCAACCTTGTTGGCCTCATAGGATTCGAAGTTTCCTTCAAACCAGTACCAATGTGCAGGTTTATCCGCGGTGCCCTCATAGGAAAGAATGTGGGTTGCAATGCGGTCAAGGAACCACCGATCGTGTGTAATGACCACAGCGCAACCGGGAAACTCGAGCAACGCATTTTCCAGGCTTGAGAGGGTTTCCACATCGAGGTCGTTGGTCGGCTCATCCAGTAGCAGCAAGTTCCCGCCCTGTTTCAGGGTGAGTGCCAGGTTCAACCGGTTTCGCTCGCCACCGGAGAGAACACCCGCCTTCTTCTGCTGATCTGGTCCTTTGAAGCCAAAACTGGACACATACGCCCGGGATGGGATCTCTACGTTTCCCACCTGGATGACATCGAGTCCATCGGAGACGACCTCCCACAGGTTCTTGTTCGCATCAATCCCAGATCGATCCTGATCGACATAAGAAATTTTGACAGATTCACCGACTGTGAGCTCACCGGCATCGAGTTCTTCCAAACCCAAGATCGTCTTGAACAGTGTCGACTTTCCCACACCGTTGGGACCGATGACCCCGACAATGCCATTGCGGGGAAGGGAGAAGCTGAGGCCATCGATCAGGACGTTGTCGCCAAAGCCTTTGCGGATGCCTTTGGCTTCCAAGACAACCTGGCCCAGCCTGGGGCCGGGTGGAATTTGAATTTCATCAAAGTCCATCTTTTTGGTGCGTTCGGCTTCGGTGGCCATTTCTTCGTAGCGAGCGAGACGGGCCTTAGATTTCGCTTGACGGCCTTTTGCGTTGGATCGAACCCACTCGAGTTCATCTGCCAAGCGACGTGCTAACTTCTGGTCTTTTTTACCCTGAACCTGGAGGCGCTCTGACTTCTTTTCCAGATAGGTCGAATAGTTGCCCTCGTAAGGGTAGAGGCGGCCCCGGTCAACTTCAGCAATCCATTGTGCAACGTGGTCGAGGAAGTACCGATCGTGGGTGATGGCAATGACAGCGCCGGGATATTTAGCCAGGTGTTGTTCCAGCCACAGCACACTCTCGGCATCAAGGTGGTTGGTGGGCTCATCCAGGAGCAAAAGATCCGGCTTCTCTAGAAGCAATTTGCATAGCGCCACGCGCCGCTTTTCACCACCGGAGAGGTTCGTAATCGGAGAATCAGAGGGCGGGCAGCGAAGAGCATCCATGGCCTGCTCGAGCTGGGAGTCAAGATCCCAAGCATCTGCCGCGTCGATGGCTTCTTGCAGTGTTCCCATCTCGGCCAGGAGGGTGTCAAAATCGGCATCCGGGTCCGCCATCGCAGCGGAAATCTCGTTAAAGCGAACAATCTTCTGGTGAATCTCTCGCACACCATCGCGAACGTTCTCCACGACCGTCTTGGTCTCATCCAGTTCGGGCTCTTGCAGCAAAATTCCCACGCTGTAACCAGCCGAGAGGGTCGCATCCCCGTTACTGGGGGTGTCAAGGCCCGCCATGATTCGAAGAATCGTGGACTTACCCGCACCGTTGGGTCCCACCATGCCGATTTTTGCGCCGGGGAAGAAGGACATTGTGACGTCGTCAAGAATGAGCTTCTCGCCCACTGCCTTACGAGCACGGATCATCGTGTAAATGAATTCAGCCATAGCTTCTTAGTCTAGGCAGTTCGCAATGCCCCATGTACTCCCGGACCCGGAGGCGGGTTCTAGCCTCAGCCCGCCACCGGGTCCGGATTAGAGCTCTTCGTCTTCTTTACCCACGGGGCTGTCACCCGCATCGTCATTGTCGGCTCGGGTGACCCGGGAATACTGGGAAACACCCCAGTGCAAATCGTGACCTAGCGAGTTGGCTTCAACCTCAATGCTCGTTCCGGAGCGGTCATCATTACTCCAGTCGCGGACTTTCAGGCGACCCACGGTGACAATGCGGTCACCCTTATTGAGTGACTGGGCAGCGTTAATGGCGAGGTCACGAAACGCGGTAACGGTGTACCAATTAGTGTCCGTGTCCATCCAGCTATTCGAGGGCTTATCGAAGCGGCGTTGTTGGGAGGCCAGCCGGAAGCTGGTGATGGCAAGTCCCTCGGAGGTGACAATGTGGCGAGGTGTCGTGGCGATAAGCCCGGTGAGGGTTAGTTGGTCGGTCATGGTGGTCCTTTCTCGCGCAGGAATGGACTTGGTTGTCACATCTCCCCCTGCGCCAGGGAAGACGTGAAACAGACTGTGTCTGATTCAGGCGCGTTTACTCACTCCCGGGGGCCAGAAGCCCTAAAGAGAAGGAAGTGAGACAGCTGTGGACAGCTAGGCCGGGAGCAAATACTCAGCGAAGACCTTGCGGACTTTGCTTACCTTGGGCACCGCCACAGCCAGGCAGTAACCCTGTCCTGGATTTTTGGCAAAAAAGTCTTGGTGATAACCCTCGGCATCAAAGAACTCACCCAGGGGCACAATCTCGGTAACAAGGTCACCATCCCAGGTGTCCTCGGCTCGAGCTTTTGCAGCCTCAAAGAGGGCCTTGTCCTCTTCGCTGGAATAAAACATGGCGGATCGATACTGTGTTCCGACATCAGCGCCTTGTCGATTGAGCTGACGCGGATCATGCATGGTGAAAAACGCATCCAGGATCACATCCGAAGGAATTACATCCGGATCAAAAGTCACCGCTACCGCCTCGGCGTGACCAGTCGCACCGGTGCAAATCTGCTCATACGTTGGGTGCTCGAGGCTTCCCCCGGTGTAACCAGAAACGACATCGCTTACTCCGCGCAAAATGCGGTAGGCGGCATCCAAGCACCAGAAACAGCCACCGGCAACTACATAAGTTTTCACAACCTTGACGATACTCGCCATCGCTGAAAACCAGCCGAAACCACCCAATGCCATCGTGGTACAACGCGTCTTCTCCAGGCCCTACGCTTAGTCTGTGATTGCGACATTTTTGCCCCGGGTGAGCCCGATGGGGCCCCGGTAATGGGCTACTTTTACGCATTTCTAGCGGCGCTACTTTTTGGCGCAAACGGCACGGTGAGCAAAGTTATTATCGGATCAGGATTTAGCGCCCTCCAGCTGACCCAGTTCCGGGTGCTAGGCGCCGCGCTGATTTCTGCTGCCGTGCTCTTTGTTATTGATAAAAGGTCTTTTCGATTACCGCTGAGGCAGTGGCCCGTCATCCTCGTTCTCGGCATTGTTGGTGTAGCCATGCTCCAAGCCACCTATGCTTTTGCGATTCAACTTCTGCCGGTGGGCATAGCGCTATTGCTGGAATACATGGCGGTACTCATTGTCGCTGTTGTCGCCTTCTTCTTTTTCAAAGAGAACGTGAGATTGCGCCTCTGGGTGGCGATTGGTCTTGTCCTCGCTGGTCTGTGCGTGGTGGCAGAAATTTGGGCGAGTAGCCTGAACCCCACCGGAGTGCTCTGGGGGCTGGCTGCCGCGGTAGCGCTGGCAACGTATTTTCTTGTGGGAGAAAAACAACTACAGACCATTTCTCCCCTTGCTCTCTCGTTTTGGACAATGAGTATTGCCGCACTGTTCTGGGCGCCTTTTTCGAAATGGTGGGAGTTCACTCCCGACACCTTCACCTCCATGGTCTCGCTGCAAGGAAACCTTGAGGCGATCCAGGTCCCGATTTGGTCCCTGGTGCTATGGAATGTCGTCCTGGGTTCCTTTGCCCCTTTCTTGTTATCTCTGAGCGCACTCAAACGCCTGTCCGCTACGGCGGCCGGAATCGCCGCTACGAGTGAAATCGTCTTTGCCTTTGTCACTGCGTGGCTATGGCTGGGCGAGCAGCTCACCCTGCTGCAGAGCATGGGGGCAACAATTGTCTTAGGTGGCATCCTCGTGGCACAAAGTGCCAGATCCAGTGACGTTGTCGTTCAAGCTGATCTTGCTCTTGAAACTGGGCCCATCATGTTGCCAGTTCTCGAAGAAAGCGAGAAGCTTGAGTCATGAACACAGTCTTCAGACCTCTCGTCATCTCCACGTTGATTGCTGCGGTGATCAACCAGGTCGTCTATTTTGTTGCTGTTGAGTTCTTCGGGGTCGCCTTTGTGCTCGCCACGGCGGATTCGGCGTCGATCCCCCTCATGACTCCGGCACTTCTCACGGTCTCCGGGGGAATCATCGGAGGATTCATGGGAGCCTCGATTGCCTCGCGCACCGGGTCACCGAAAAATGTGTGGCTATCGATCACCTTGGTGGCCCTGGCATTAAGTTTTGTGCTGCCCTTGCTCGGAATAGAGTCTCAGCCTGCAGCTTTGTGGCTCAATGGCATGCACGTAGTTGCCGGCGCGCTTATTATCCCGATGGTGCGCCAAGCTCTTCCCTCGGCTAAGGCAACACCCGAGGATTAGCCCAATTGAGGCCACCGCTTGGCGGCTAGGCCTCAATAACTACGGGCACGATCATCGGTCGACGGCGATGTTGCGTGTTCACCCAACGGCCCATGGTGCGCCGAACGACCTGTTGGAAAGCAGCGGTGTCCCGGGTCCCATGGGCGGCAGCGTCCTCTAACGCCTTGACGATTTCGGGGCGTACGTCATCGAAAATGGAATCATCAGGAGCGAAACCTCGGGCGTGGATTTCTGGACCAACAATGATCTTCCCTGATTGAGCGTCAATGGCCAGGAAGATGGAAATGAATCCCTCTTCAGCGAGGATGCGGCGATCTTTGAGGTCCGCTTCGGTAATTTCACCGACCGTGGAGCCATCAACATAGACAAAGCCGATATCTAACTGACCCGTGATCTGAGCCATGCCACCGCGAACATCGATGACGGTGCCATTTTCACCCACCAGAGTGTTCTCTTTAGGAACCCCAGATTCAATGGCGATATTTGCGTTGGCACGCAAGTGTCGGGCTTCACCGTGGATGGGCATCACGTTGCGAGGCTTCACAATGTTGTAGCAATAGAGCAATTCGCCTGCCGCTGCGTGACCGGAGACGTGTACTTTGGCATTGCC
>LIAY01000059.1 GCA_001438965.1 Microbacteriaceae bacterium BACL25 MAG-120322-bin65
GCTATCAAGCCCACCAGTTCTTTAGACGCCCCTGCCATTGTGTCCCAAGCCGTATCCAGGGCTGCCAACCAGCTGGAAATCAGCGGGCCTGCACTATCTAAGATTCTGGGCCTTAGCCAATCGAGCATCTCTCGCCTCCACAGTGGCACCTACCTCCTCAAGGAAGACCACAAAGAATGGGAGCTAGCGTTGCTCTTGATTCGCCTCTACCGATCCTTACTGGCTATCACAGCCACCCACACTTTGGCCAAAACGTGGCTATCCTCGCCCAATCTCAGTCTGCCTAGACCCCCCAGAGAGCTCATCACCGACACGGAGGGGTTAGTCAATGTCGTCAATTACTTGGACGCCAGTAGAGGTCAGATCTAGCGCGCTTTTCTATCACGCCACGGTGTGGAGTTTTGTTGAATCGCAATATCGCCTAGCCACGATCAATCTGGTTGATTCACTATCCGAGCAAGCACTCTTAGAGGCGCTCTTAGAGGGCTCACAACCTTCGCTTCCCGATTCCCTAGAGGGTCTCCACCCCCGCCTCGCCACACCCTTTCGTTACCGTCCACGCTCCCCCTCACGATTTAGATCCCCCCACCAACCTGGGGTTTTCTATGCCGCAGAGACCCAAAAGAGCGCAGCCGCGGAAATGGCTTATCACCGATGGCGGTTCCTAAACGATTCTCTGGACCTAGCGCACCTAGACCCCACCAATTTCAGCGCTTTTTCTCTACCCCTCGAAACTCTCGCAGCGGATCTCACCAAAGACCCCCTGGTGCGAGATTCCTTGATCTGGACAAACAAAGACGACTACTCACAAACCCAAGAGTTTGCGGACATCACTCGTATGGCCGCCATCCCCGCCATTGTCTATGAGTCAGTGCGGGACCCGGAGAGGGGAAGATGCATTGCGGTACTGGACCCAGTTGCCTTCGCAAAGAGCGAACCCGAACCCAAGCTGGAAAACTGGATTCTCACCATCACCCCAACCAGGGCAATCTGGGTGAACCTAGATAGCAGCATCGAATTTCCTACTGGTGTGTGGCAGTAGCGGTAGCGCCTCCTATTTCACGCTTCCCGCTGTGATGCCTTCCACAATCTGCTTATTAAAGGCGACGTAGATCACAATCATCGGCACCGTCACAATAGTCAGGGCCGCAAAAAGCAGACCGTAATCGGTGACGTATCGACTGGAAAAAGCTAAGAGGCCGGTAGGGATTGTTTTGAGGGCGTCATCTTGAACATAGAGCAGAGCCAAGAGGAACTCATTCCAGGCGTTTAAGGCCGAGAAGATAGCAACAGTGGCAATCCCAGGCTTGAGCAGAGGCATGGCTATGAGGCGATACATGGTGAAATCGCTTGCGCCTTCCATCCGGGCCGCCTCAAAGAGTTCATCGGGTAGGGCGCGCAAATAAACGGTCAACAAATACGTAGCCAACGGTAAGCCCATTGCGATGTAGGGGATGATGAGGGCGAAGCGAGTGTTCGTAATGTAGAGCGCATTAAACATGGCGCTCTGGGCGATGAAATAGGACTGCAGCGGCAGCAAAAGCCCCAGGCTCAACACGCCCATCAGAATTGCTTTGCCCTTGAAGTCAAACCGGCTAAAGGCAAAGGCCGCGCCAGAGGCACACAACAGAATCACCACGACCGTAGCTGAGGTTGTAATTGCTGAGTTCAGGGCGTATTGGCCAATGTTTCCGACCTGCCAGGCTTCGAGCCAAATCGAAAAATCCCAGGTTTCGGGCAAAGCAAAAGGGTCCCGAAAAATCTGTTGATTTGTTTTCAATCCTGAGACTGCCATCCACACCAGCGGGAAGGCGTAGACGAGCGCCATCACGGTCAGGCTTGCGGTAACAAGGCCTCGCGCCACGTTCGTTTTCCACTTTAGGGCCGCATAGTTCTTGGGGGCACCCTGGGTTTTGGTCATGCCCGCACCTCCTTGCGTTGGTTCCAACCTCGAAGGCGCACGAACACGAGCCCCACGACGATGATGACGGCAGTGAGCACCATTGCCATCGCAGAGCCGTAGCCGACGTCGGCATTACGGAACACTGTGCGCACTAGCAACGTGGTGGGGATTTCTGTGGAGTTGTAAGGCCCGCCGTTGGTGAGAACAAAGAATAGGTCAAAGCCTTGAAACCCACCAGTAACGCACAATAAGACGCCTACTTCGAGGGCGTTGCGAATGGAGGGCACTTTGATACTCCAGAAAATCCGCCACTCATTGGCCCCATCTAGCCGGGCAGATTCAGAAAGTTCGCCGGGCACTTGTTGCAACGCGGAGTAGAAAATAATCATGAAAAACCCGGAGAAAACCCAACCTGATACGACAGAAATCGCCCACAGAGCGGTATCGGGGTCGCCCAACCAAATTCTGGTCCAGGAATCTAGGCCTAAATTTTGAAACGCAGCGTTAATGAGACCGAAGTCAGGGTTATAAACGAAAGACCAGAGCACGGCAACAACAACCATGGGCAACATGACTGGCGCAAATAGGGCGACCCGAAACCATAAAGATCCACCGCGTTGTACTGAAATCAAACCTGCCAAACACAGGCCAACAAAAACCTCTAAGACAAGAGTGGCCGCAATATAAAACAAAACATTTAAGAAAGATTTAGCAAAGAGAGCATCCGTGAGAAGTTCACGGTAGTTATCGATTCCCACAAAGGTCCATGGTCCATAGCCTGACCACTCCACGAAACTAAAACCAGCAGTAGCTAGCAGTGGCACTAGAACCGCAAAACTAAAAATCATCAGCGCAGGTGCGGCAAAAAGAAAAGGAACCCAGGGTTTATTGGGTTTCATTCCGGCGCCTTTCAGTGGGAGATGGGCGTCTGAACGCTGAGTCCAGACGCCCACCCACCAGCGGTGTTAGTCGACTTCTGCTGCCAAATTAGCGGCAGCTTCTTCTGGTGTGCTTACGCCACCGAGCACTGCAGCAACAGCGCGGTAGAAGGCATCAGCAACCTCGAGGTCGTAGTCGGTGTCCGGGGGACCCACAATGGATGCAGAGTCACCGAGCATTGAGTTCAACGCTGCGGTACGAGCATCTAGCTCAGCATTCGCAGCGGAGAGCGCCAAAGGCACAGCCTCCGCTGTGATGAACTTACCTACGAACTCTTCATTGTTAGCCATAGCCAAGAACGCTGCGGCTTGATCTTTGAGTTCGCTCTTCTCGTTGATCACATAACCGGTGAGAACGCCGATCACACTGTCCTGGTTACCTGCACCAGGCATCGATGGCAGGTTCACATAGTCGAAGTTGAGATCGGGTGCTTCATCGATGGCCCAGCTGACCAACCACGAACCAATCGGGTGCATGGCTGCTTCACCTTGGAAGAACAACTGTGCACCTTCATTATCGGCAATAGCGTTTGCGCTGTCGTTAACACAGTCGCGGTCCACCATTTCCTTGATGTAGCCAAAAGCTTCAACCCACTCGGGGTCACCGAAGCTTGAGCGTTGAGCCAACGCTGAATCATAGACATCTTCGCCCACTACACGGGAGCTTAGGTGTCCTAGCCAGTTACCGGCAGCCCACAGGTCTTTGTTTCCTGTTGCCATCGGGGTGTACCCAGCAGCATTGAGGGCGTCACAGGTTTCGAGCATCTCTTCCCAGGTTGTGGGGGGCGAGATTCCTACCTCATCGAAGATATCGACGTTGTACCAGAGCACATTCGTCACATCAGCTTTGTGGGGCACCAAGAGGTACTTGCCATCAATCTCACCTGAGGAGAATGCTGAGTCAGCCCAGATACCTGAGAGCACGCCACCATTGACGTATTCAGAAACATCTGCTGCATATCCACCGTCATTGCGCTCACGCAGACGAGAGCCAGCCCATTCAAAGTAAACATCGGGGGCGTCGCGTCCGGAGAGCAGGTTTGGCAGACCAATGGTCTGGTAGAGATCATCGTCGACATAGTTCATTTCGACAGTCATCCCGGGGTTGGCTGCTTCATACGCTGCGGCCACTTCATCCCAGACAGCAATTTGGGCTTCACCAGGTGATCCCATTGCTACGCGGAGAGTTCCCTCCGTCATCGACGCGGCGGTTTCCTCGCTACCTGCCGATGAAGTACCCTCGCCCTCGGCGGCACACGCGCTGAGAGCGAGCGCTGCTGTTGCAAAAACTGCGACAACAACGGTGTTGCGTGTTTTTAGCATCATTCCTCATGCTCCTTTTCTGTTTGTTGTGGTGAACGTTTCCTTGCTTCTTTGAAGATGTTCCACCGCCATTTCCAAAGAATCTGCAAACACTCGTTTGCCCAATTTCTGCATACGAGTGATGTAGGTCTCGAGTTCCTTAACCCGTGACGTTTCCCACTGGCGCTTCGCGGCCAGTGTGGCTAAGTGACGCAGCAACTGTGCGCCAAGCTCAAAGGAGTCAAGCCAGCCGCGCATATCCAAAACGAGCTGCTTGTTGGTCATCTGCTGGGAGAGAAGGTGCCCGGCTGCCTGTTCGTATCGTGTGGCGAGCTCGGCAACAGCCCTAGCCCCCAGCTCGTAATCGTGGCTGAGAAAAGACAACTCCAGTGCGGCTAAGGCGTCATTGAGCGGCTCAGCATCCGAAAGTGAAAGGCAGGATGAACGAGAGTTTTCGGCAAAAGCCCGCACCGCCTGAGCATCATCGTGATTTCCGGCAACAAGGTCTATGCCACGATTCCAACTTGCCTCGGAATCGTAATGATGCGGGTCACGCAGGAATTCGGCAATCGTATACAGCGGAATTTTCGATGCTTCGGCAAACTCCATCGCGTTGGCGATAATGCCCCTGGAGGCCTCCCAGAGCGCAGGCTCCCGGCGCTCGTAGGGACCAATGTGGAGCTCGTGTTTCATCGCCACATCATTGACGGGGAAGTTATCCCAATACAGCGGCTTGCGGCCTGTTGTCTCGGCAAAGATGAGCGCATCTGACGCTTCCAGGGTTGCGGAACAGATGGAACGCCCGGTCCACATAACATCTATTTGAGGGTCAAGACCCTGGCAGAACTGCTCAAGATAGCTCTCTTGGCCATCCCCCCAATACGTGGTCGGACACACCATCAACTGTGTTCCACCAAAACTTTGAAGCGCATCCCAGATGTGGGTGGAAACTTCGCGGTGTGCGTGAGCTAGGGAGGAAAACGCTGCCTGGTCCTCTGGCCACTGCAAGGTGCCAGGAATATCGTCGAAAAACAGCCCGAAACTGGTGATGCCCAGATTTGCCAGCATCTCGAATTTCTTCACTAGCGCCACACGGTCATCGCTACTGGAATAACGCATGGATAACCCGGGTGAGATCGCCACCGCTAGGCCTAGTCCGCATGAATTCGCGTGAGCCAAGAGGGCTGATAAGTCCTCCAGAGATGCGCTATCAAAAGGTTCTGCCCACTGATCGCGCAAAAGGGCATCGTCTTTGGGCGAATACACGAAAAGGTTCATCCCACACTGCGCAACAAAACTCATCATGTCGAGGCGTTGGTGTTGCGTCCACGGGTTGCCATAAAAACCTTCAATGACGCCGCGAATTTCAAAAGCATCAGGGGCAATGGCCACAGCAGTGTGTGTCATAGTGCACCACCGCCAGAAGTTGCGGCGGAATGAACCTGTGCGTTAGCGGCATCGCCGCCCTCAGTGTTACTGCTGGTATAAACCTTGGGCTGATGGCCAGCACTCACCATATTCGCCACGGTTTGTGCCACCAGAGCATTGACGATGGCAGCCCCCACCACTGTCGAGGTGGGGGCGACTTTCCGGTCGAAGCCTCGGATAGAAAGGGCGGCATCGCCGAGGACCCCGCCGTTATCGATCACGATATCGGCGAAGTCGTGCAACCGAGCACCGGCTCCCCCGCGTGCTTCGTGGGATGTGGCGTGGTTCAAGCTGGTCAGAGCGATCACGACGACGCCGCGTCTTTGCATCTCTTTAGCGACCTCACACACCACCGCATTGGCACCAGAGTTGGAAGCAACGATGGCGATGTCATTGGTGGCAATCTTTTGGGAACCTAGTAGCGCCTCGGCCAACCCGTTGAGGCGTTCCAATTGGGTACTCAGCATGGGATCGCGATGCAACATCAACCCGTCAAAAAGGATGGGGTTCACCGAAACCAAACCGCCCGCGCGATAGAAAAGCTCTTCAGCCAAAATGTGGGAATGCCCCGTGCCAAAAGCGTGCAGGGTGCCGCCAGAGCTTAACGAGAGTGCAATGGCCTGCGCAGCCGCAGCGATGCTCTCACGTTGTGAGCTCATCACGTTGCCTAAGAGCTCTCGCGCTGCCATCACGTATTCTTCAGCGGTATCACTTTGGGCTCCGAGTGGGTTAGCGGACACGGGAAGTCCTTTCTTTGAGATTCTCCCTCACCAGGTGGTCACCGTATGGACCAGGGTCATCGCACTCGCCAAGCCACAGCGCACCATCAATGGGTGCACCAACCCCGTGGATAACGTTGCGGTTGGGCCATCGGCCCTGGAGAGAATGGTGCAGCGCTTCCTTGGCTTTTGGGTAACCTGCGAACAATTTGGAAGTCCAGACAATCGAGTCAATACCTGCATCGTCCTGCACCACCTCAAGTGCTCGTTCTGAGGCAGCAACTAACGCGGCGCAGGCGTCCTGCAACACTCGCAGTGCTAGGGGATCCCCACCCAGCGCACCAAAAACTTCGCGGGCAAAGTGGGCAATCTCATTGACCGGGCGATCCCCTGAGTGCACCAGTGCCGGTAACTGCGAAAGCGGGCCAAATGTTGTCTCAGCTGCTCGAGTAAGGCCACCATCGGGTCTGCCACTATGACGATCGTCCAATACATAACGAAGCGCCTGCCGGCCCACCCAAAAGGCTCCCCCGTCGTCACCGAGAAGAAAACCATAACCGCTGACTGAACGAAAACGTCCGGTGGAATCCAGCACGGTGCAAGCCGTTCCCGTGCCAATCGCTAGCGCTACCCCAGGGGCACCATGAAACTGTGCGACGTGGTGAGTCA
>LIAY01000060.1 GCA_001438965.1 Microbacteriaceae bacterium BACL25 MAG-120322-bin65
TGGAGCGGCGTAATTCGACTGGGTTACGAAGTGAAACATCGGTGTCGTCAATAAAAACTGAACCTGAGGTGGGATCCACCATGCGGTTGACCATCCGAAGCAACGTGGTTTTGCCACAACCGCTGGAGCCCACGAGCACCGTGATAGAACCAGTCGGTGCGATCAGGCTGAAATCTTTCACCGCCGTGGTGCCACCAGCATATTCTTTGGACACCGAATCGAATCGGATCATCGGGGATCCTCTCCGTGGGAAACGAGTGGGCTACCCCATTCAACTACGGCTGAGCACCGCTTGCACTCAGGCAGAGGGAAAGGGTTAAGAACTAATCCCTTGAACACTCGCTTGTGCGACGCGGTGAGCCTCGGCAATCAAGGTGTTATCTCCGCGCTCGGAGTGCAAGAAGGCGCGGCCCAAAAGTGCATCGATAACATCAACGGCCGACTCCACCCCAAGCCGGCCTGCGGAATCCAAACGGAGATTGGACCGGGCTTGCAGGGCTTCTCTCATCGCCTCGGCGATAGCGGCGTTGCCCTGGCGTCCAGAGGGAATCGGACGAATATCGAGGACATCTCCCACTCGCAAAGAACGGAACCCTTTGACGGATGCGAAAACCTCGACCAAGGTATCGACTGTGACAGTCATGGCGTCGCTCAAGTTCCCCACCGATGCTTGTGCCATGTTCTCCCGCAGTGCCACAAGGACATGTTCCAGGTTGCGCACGGCAACAGCTTGCAAGACAGCGATGCGATCGGGGAAGTAGCGATACACGGTGCCAATCGATGCCCCAGAGCGTTCTGCCACCATTGCAGTGGTGAGCTGCTCGTAGCCCACCTCGTGCATCGTTTCACACGCCGCATCCAAGAGTGCGTTGACTCGTGCTGTGCTCCGAGCCTGGACGGGCGCCACCCGAATGGGTGCAGGAATTGTCACTGTTGGCTGGTTCTCCATCGCTTTATTCAGGCTCCCACCTTGTCGACTCCGGCAAGCAAGTCATTTCTAAATTGTGCACTACATAAAATTGAGAGAGGGAAGATTTTTCACCGGATCACCGCTGTGACGAGAAATTGCTAGGCACCATGATACTGCGCGCGCTGAGGTGCTAGGTCTGGAACACTGGTGTTGTGGATAAGCATCTGCCCCCAACTCACCCTGAACGAGCTGATGGTTCCCATCGGGCTTCGCGCATCGAGGACTCTCTGCAATCTTTGCGGGCAACCCAGGCCGTGCGCCGCGGGCAAACACCCCACGTGATTCCCTATACCGGGTATGGCTCCACTACGTGGATGAGAGTGCTGGCTCGGGTGCTCCTGCTCAAGCCTCGAAAGACTAAGACCGGTCGGCACAAAAAAATTAGAGGCTGGCGCAGCTTCCTGGGGATTCCCCTCGCCGGCGCAGTGGTCACGGTGAAAGTTAATGGATCTCTTTTTGAGCTCGAGGCCGACCGAGGTGGTGTGATCGATCAGGTAATCCCGGTTGAGCTAACCCCCGGGTGGCACACGGTCACCCTCCAAAGCGGAACCCAATCGCCCGTAAAGACAAGGATGTGGATTGTCGACCCCGAGGCCACCACAGGAATCCTCTGCGATGTTGATGACACCATCATGGTGACCGCGCTTCCTCGACCGCTCTTGGCAGCATGGAACTCCTTTGCCCGAGATGAGAATGCGCGGCGCCCCGTGCCGGGGATGGCTGTGCTCTTAGAACGTCTCACGCGAGAGAACCCCAAGGCTCCCGTAATTTATTTATCAACAGGCGCCTGGAATGTTGCGCCAACGTTGCAACGATTTGTTTCCCGCCACCTTTACCCCATGGGTACTTTCTTACTCACCGACTGGGGTCCCACCCGGGAAAGATGGTTTCGCAGTGGGATTGAACATAAGAGAACGAACCTTGCTCGCCTAGCCGAGGAATTCCCCAGCATTGCTTGGATACTCATCGGTGATGATGGCCAGCACGATGAAAAGATTTACCGTGAATTTGCGGCTGCTCACCCTAGGAATGTGAAAGCCGTGGCGATTAGGGAATTGCTCGCACCCGAAGCGTTGCTGGCAGGTGGCCGGCGACATCTTGATCGCACCGCTAACCCCCTAGAAATTCCCTGGGTGTCGGCCCCTAATGGTGCGGGACTTGCTTCTGAATTGGGAAAGCTGGGGATTATCGCCCACGACTCAGCGAACCGCTTCTGAGCGGTTCGCTCAGGGCGTGCGCTGGTAGCCTGGGCCCATGAGCGTTCGGATTGAGAAAGTGGATCTACCGGGAATTGGAACCCGGCACGACGTGGTCACCTCAGAAGGGCGACGTCTTGGCGTCATCACTCACCGCACTGGTGAGCGAGAAATCGCTGTCTTTGATCCCCGCGACCCCGATTCCTGCAGTGACTCCATCCACCTCAACGATGATGAAGCGATTGCTCTTGCTGCGGTGTTGGGCACATCGTTGATGTTGGGGCAGTTTTCGCATCTAGGAGACAAAACCACGGGGCTCTACACGGAGCAAATTATTCTTCCCGCCCAGTCGGCTTTTACCGGAAAAACTCTGGGGGACACCAAAGCGCGGACAAGAACTAAGTCCTCGATTGTTGCCATTTTGAGAGACCTAGACGTGATCGCCTCCCCTGCGCCAGAGGTTGGTTTGGAAGCCGGCGACATCATTGTTGCCGTAGGCACCAAGCAAGGCCTAGAGGCACTCAGTTCACTCCTGTCTGACGGTCAGCCCTAGCGCATGCACTCCATTGCCATCCTGCTCATTGAAGTAGGGGCTTTGCTGGTGGTCGCGGGATTCCTTTCCCGGTTTGGCAAAAGGATTGGCCTATCCCCCATTCCCCTCTATTTGGTTCTGGGATTACTGGTCGGCAGCTCAGGCATGCTTTCGGAAGGTTCCAGCACCGAGTTTCTTGAAGTCGGCAGCGAACTGGGTGTTATTTTGCTGTTGGTCATGTTGGGGCTCGAATATTCCGCATCCGAACTGGTCACCAACCTAAAAAGGTCCCGGGCTGGAGGGATTATTGATTTCGCTGCCAACGGAGCACCAGGTTTCGCCTTTGGCATGGTCTTTGGCTGGGGTGTTGTTGCCTCAGTTGCTCTGGCCGGAATTACCTATGTTTCCTCCTCCGGGGTTATCGCCAAAGTGATGCGCGACTTGGGCCGTCTGGGTAACCGTGAGACACCAACCATCTTGTCGATTTTGGTTATAGAGGATTTGGTAATGGCCTTCTACCTGCCCATACTCTCCGTTCTACTCATTGGCGCAGGCCTGGTTCAAGGCGGCATCACCCTGGGTGTTTCCTTGCTGGCCGTGGTGGCCATTTTGTTGGTGGCGCTAAAATTTGGTGATCGAATTTCGAGGCTGTTTAGCGCTGAGCACCCTGAGTCCTTGTTGCTGGGCGTTTTGGGCCTAACCCTCCTGGTTGCCGGCATCGCCCAACAGGTCAATGTGAGTTCGGCGGTGGGCGCATTCCTGGTGGGTATCGCTCTCTCCGGCAAAGTGGCACTCAAGGCGGAGAAACTTCTCTCTCCGTTGCGAGATTTATTCGCTGCCGCTTTTTTCCTTTTCTTTGGGCTCTCAACCCACGCCGCAGATATGGTGCCGATGATTGTGCCAGCGCTGATTCTCGCGTTGGTAACTATGGGAACCAAAGTGTGGTCGGGCTACTGGGCAGCAAAGTGGGCAGGCATTGGTGTGTTAGGCCGTTGGCGCAGTGGCTTCACCCTGACAGCTCGCGGTGAATTCTCTATTGTCATTGCTGGGCTTGCGGTGAGCGCGGGAGCAGAACCCCTTATTGCCCCGCTAGCGACGGCTTATGTTTTACTCACCGTGATGTTTGGCCCCCTGGTCGCCCGCATTCCAGAAGCTACCTGGTTCAAAAACTGGGTCATCAAAGATTAGTGCGTTTACCCTATACCCCAGGGGGTATAGGGTATGGTTTGGGAATGTCAACGGGACACTAGGAAAGGCTCGGCCATGAAGAAACTGCTCACTACACTTCTTGTCATCATGGGAATTACTGCAGGCGTGACGGGGTGCTCATCCAACGAGCCCGCCGAGCTAGCAGAAGGCACCGTGATTATTGACGTTCGAACCCCCAGTGAGTTCGCAGCCGGCCACCTTGAGGGAGCGCTCAATATTGACGTCCAGTCCGGTGATTTTGCGGCCCAGATCAATGAACTAGACACCCAGGGCACCTATTACATTTACTGTCGTTCCGGAAACCGATCCGGTCAGGCCATTGCCCAGATGACCAATATGGGCTTTAGCAACATGACCAACGGTGGCGGAGTCGCCGATGCCAGCAAAGCCAGCGGGATCCCGATTGTAGTCAACTAGCCCTTTAGCTCAGCGTTTTCGCCTAGCTTGCGAGAATATCGCGCACCATAGGAATCACTGTGGTGCCATAAAGCTCGATGCTGTTCATCAGCACCTCGTGCGGCATGGGACCGGTGGAATATTTCAGATCGAAACGACTAATTCCCAGGGTTTTAATCGTCGCAGCCATTTTCTTGGCGACCGTTTCCGCGGAACCGACGTAGAGGGCTCCGTGATGAACCTCGTTGAGGTAATCATCTTTTGATCTAGGTCCCCAACCGCGCTCGCGGCCAATCCGGCCAAAAGATTCTTCATAGTGTGGCCACATGCCCTCGATAGCTTCCTCGTCGGTGGCGGCAATATGGCCAGGAGAGTGAACGCCGATGGGTTGGGGTGGCTTACCAACTTGATCTAACGCGCGGTGATACAAGTCGACATAGGGGGCAAAACGGTCGGCGGATCCACCAATAATGGCCAACATCAACGGCAGCCCAAAGGACGCCGCGCGAACCACAGACTCAGGGCTTCCTCCCACGCCCACCCAGGTACGCATCGCACCCGAGTGCGACTTGGGATAAACCTCCTGATTGGTCAAGGGTGGGCGAGTCGTACCCGACCAGTTGACCGGCGTCTCCTTCAATAATTCCGTGAACAGACTCAATTTCTCTTCAAAGAGAACCTGGTAATCCTCGAGCGCGTAACCAAAAAGCGGAAAGGACTCTGTGAAAGATCCCCGGCCCAAGATAATTTCTGCCCGGCCTTCCGAAAGGGCGTCGACGGTGGCAAAACGCTGAAAAATGCGAACCGGGTCATCTGAGCTCAACACGGTAACCCCGGAGCTCAAAATAATGTTCGAAGTTTGGGAGGCGATGCCCGCCAGCAGCGTCTCGGGGGTGGAAATGGCAAAGTCATCACGGTGGTGTTCGCCCAGGACCATCGCGTCGACGCCCACCTCCTCGGCAAGCACAGCCTGCGCGAGAACATCACGAATAACGTGAGCAAAAGAGTGCGTCTTGCCCTTCGCATCGCGGGTGACGTCTCCAAACGTACCTAGACCCAACGCTACTTCTGTCATAGTCAACCCGCTTCCTGTGCTGAAAAAGTATCAAACCCGGCTGGTGAGGTCCTCTGAAACAACCGCCAAGAAGCGATTTCTATTCCCAACCGTGTGAGATTAGGGGATTCCTAGGGTTGCAGGCGCGAAGCACTCCACCCCTGGGCGCCTTTTTCAAAACTAATTCGATCGTGGAGCCTGGAGGTTCTCCCCGCCCAAAATTCCATGCGTTCCGGTTCCACCACAAACCCACCCCATTTTTCAGGACGTGGGACAGTATCGACGCCCGTGAACTGTGCTTCCATTTCGCGAACTTTCGCCTCTAAGGCACCTCGGGACTCAATCGGGCGCGACTGGTCGCTCGCCCAGGCTCCAATCTGAGAGTCACGGGGCCTGGAGGAGAAATAAGCATCCGAGACTTCGACTTGGGTAGGAGTCGCGTGACCAAAGACTTTTACTTGCCGATGTTGTAAATACCACGGGAACACGACAGAGACAGCGGAATGTGCGAGCAGGGCTAGGCCCTTTCTCGATCCATAGTCGGTGTAGAAATAGAGACCATGCTCATCGATCCCCCGCAATAACACCGTGCGAGAGGAAGGATTTCCATCCGGGTCGATGGTTGCTAAAACCATGGCGTTTGGCTCATAGACTCCCGCCGCATCAGCCTGCTCAATCCACAACCGTAACTGCTCGAGCGGATCAGCTAAGAGCTCGCCTTCCTCCAAAGCATCGGAGCCGTAATCCTTGCGCTTATCCAACGGATTTATCGTCGAATCATTCACTCGACACCTCCAAAAAATCGTGAGTGGACCTGAGGGGACTCGAACCCCTGACCCCCTGCATGCCATGCAGGTGCGCTACCAGCTGCGCCACAGGCCCTCGTAAGGAAAGCAAACTTCAGCCTACTACAGCCTCTACTCCGGATTGGAGTCGGCAAGCTCCGGGGCGAGAGCAATGACCGGGCAATCACGCCACAAACGCTCCAGCTGGTAAAAAAGCCGCTCTTCTTCGTGGAAAACGTGAACAACAATCTCGCCAAAATCAAGCAAGACCCAACGGCCATCAGCTCGACCTTCCTGACGGACCTTGGAGTAGCCCTGGTCGTAGAGCTTCTTCTCTACGCCATCCGCAATCGAGAGGGCCATGCGCTCATTTCGCGCTGAACAGATAAGAAAGGCGTCAGTCAAAGGTGTCTGCTCTGAAACATCCAGCGCCACCAAATCCGTTGCCAATTTCTCCGAAGCGGCGCCAGCTGCGTTCATTACGGCGTCGTAGGCCTTGTCACTCAAGGTCATAAGGTTCCCATCTTTGGCTACTAAGCCAAGGCATCGGTCATGAGGGTCAGAACAACCAGCGCGACCGCCGCAAGACCCAACACTGAAGAGGCTAGCGCAGTAACGATCGCACCTGTCCCCCACCGATTCCGGCGCACGAGCAAAATATCGGTGTCGTCACCTTTAGAGGAAACAGCCTGCATGGCCCCCACGGGGCGCGACATGACTGCGGTTGCACCTGTGGAATAAGAATCAAA
>LIAY01000061.1 GCA_001438965.1 Microbacteriaceae bacterium BACL25 MAG-120322-bin65
AGCATGCGCTCAGGATAACCGCCGACACCGCAAACAGCGACACAACGGCTAGCTTTTTGCTTCTCATTTATTTTCCTTTCGCCCAGCTTGCGCTGAGGTTATTGGGGAATTGTCGCGACATGAGCCTTGCGCCATGTAGCGACAACCTTGTCACCGGTCACAAAAGAATTTTTGTGACCTTGTAACTCTTCATTGAGCGTGGTCGAAACCAGACGGACGCCGGTGTCAGTCACAACAACTGTGATGGTGTTGGGGCCGGTGTAAGCGACCTCAGCAACAACTCCCGCTACACAGGAGGAATCTTTCTCAGGTGTGTAACCAGGGCCCTCAATGCGAATGCGTTCAGGCCTGATGTTCACAAGCTCGGAGCGGCCAACTAGGGCCTGGGCTTTTGCACCCTCTATGAGGTTGGACACTCCCAAAAACCCTGCCACGAAGGCCGTCGCGGGGTTCTCATAAACTTCATGGGGTGTCCCCAACTGCTCAATCCGACCAGCGTTGAAAACCGCAATGCGGTCGCTCATCCTCATCGCTTCTTCCTGGTCGTGAGTGACGAAGATGAACGTGATTCCTGCCTCTCGTTGAATCGATTTGAGTTCAGCTTGCATTTCCTCTCTCAACTGTTTATCCAGAGCGCCGAGAGGTTCATCGAGCAAGAGCACCTTTGGGCGGAGAACCAAGGCTCGAGCCAAAGCAATTCTCTGCCTTTGGCCACCCGAAAGTTGATGAGGAAGTCGAGTGGCGACACTAGAGAGCTTGACGCGTTCAATGGCTTCTAAAGCCTGCTTTAAACGCTCCTCCTTGGGAACCTTACGGGTGCGAAGCCCATAGGCAACGTTGTCTTGAATTGACATGTGAGGAAACAGTGCATAGTCCTGGAACACGGTATTGACAGTGCGATCAAAGGGCGCCAGTGACGTGATGTCTTGTCCGTCAATCGAGACTGTCCCCGTGCTCACTGATTCAAATCCCGCAATCATGCGCAGAACAGTTGTCTTGCCCGAGCCTGAAGGGCCGAGCATCGAGAAGAATTCCCCCGACGAAATGTCGAGATCTAAGTCAATTACAGCTTGGACCGCACCAAAGTCCTTGGAAACAGAGCGCAGCGAGACATACCCCGGTTCTAGCCCTTGGGAGAGATTCAAAAGTCAGTCACTTTCGGCTCTGGTGCCTCGAAAACCGGGGCAGGAAACAGGACAGTAAAGTTCGCACGAATATATCTTGGCACGGCAGGACTCCATCGTCTAACCAATTACTTTTCGGGCGCAGGGATGAGCATAAACGACGCGGTGACCCACCGGTTTCCAAGAAACAACACGAAATAATTATGCGCAGTGATGCCTCCCACATTGCGCAACTGTCCCAACTCCTCGGTTAAACCCCACTTCCCACTTCAGGCCAATATGTGGTGTCGCTTGAGTCTTTAATCTTCTCCGTATGTTGTGGAGGTGGCCTTTTGGGGCTTCCCTCCTTCGACTGGGACGCTCAACGCACTCAAAACCCCTCGCGCTGTTGCTCCTGCGCGAGCAGTTCAGGCAAATCCTTCAGCTTGCCTAAGCCAGCCAGCGGCTGAGCCATCCGGAAATTTCCCGCGAGGCTCGTTTTGTGTCCCTCGAGAAAGTTCCAATACCCGGCGGTGAAATGGCAAGCCTTCTCGCCAACGCGAATCTTGGGAGAAAAAGGACAGCTCGTGCAGTAATCCGTCATTTTTGAAATATAGGCACCGCCAGACGTATACGGTTTGGTCGCAACCTGTCCCCCATCTGCATATTGGCTCATGCCCAGAACGTTGGCGGGCATCACCCATGGAGTCCCATCCACACACACGTCAATAAACCAGTCGTTAAGTTTTTGTGGGTTGAGTTCCCGCTGCAGGGCAAAACTACCGATGACCATCAATCGATTAATGTGGTGGGTCCACCCGCGCTCTCGGAGCTCACCAAGCACCTGAGAGAGGCACACCGAATCGACGCCCTCGGGATCAAGATTTTGCATACTTTCTGGCAGTTCTTCGTGGTGAGAGAAGTAGTTGGATTGGGCAAACTCTTCACCCAAGTGCCAATACAAATGCCAGACCCAATCGCGCCAACCCATTATTTGGCGAATAAAACCCTCTGCACTAGCAATGGGCACCTCCCCCTGCGCATAAGCCTCCAGTACCCGATGAATGACCTCCCAGGGGTCCAGTAGGCCAAGGTTCAGTGCAGGACTCAACAGGGAATGGGACATGGCCCAATCTTGTTGAAGTGCCGCGTCCTCGGTGGGGCCAAACGTGACTAAACGGTGAGTCACAAACTGCTCTAGGGCGTCTAGGGCTTCCCTCCGGGTCGCGGGGAACAATCGAGGCCCATCAACACCAACAAATCGGACACTCCCCCGGGATTCAAGATGATCTAAATATTCTCGAACCTCAGCATCAATATCGTCCTCGGTGGGGAACCACGGTGAGACGACGCCCAGAGTGGATTGGCCCTTGGGCGGCGGTTCCCGATTCTCATGGTCGAAGTTGAATTTCCCACCCTCAGGGAGCTTCTGACCGGAAGCATCAGGCGTCATCAGCACCCCGGTCGCGACGCGGCGCTCGCGATAAAAGTTTTCCATCAGGAGGCGCTTGGAGCCCTGGCGCCCGGCCCAGGCCGAAAAATCTTCCTCTGAAGTCACAAATCCTCGCGAGGGCAAGATTTCCCATGGTTGGGTCTTCGAGAGATCTGCCATGAGGCTGCGAAGCCCCCGGCTAGTCGGGTTGATGACAGAACCGCTGCGGCCAGAAAGAGCTTCGTGGTAAGAATCCCCGCGCAAGAGCTCCACCCGCTCACCCAACTCGTGGGCACGATGGCGAAGAGCCGAAAGGATGAGGTGAGCTTTTTGACGGTGGTAAGTCCTTCTGCGCAGGGGGCTAAGCACTTCGGGTAAAAGAATCGGTCCCCCATCGTCAAAATGAGGGCCCAATTGATCAGCAAAAAGCAAGCGAGCCTGAGCACTATCCACTTAGGAAGTGTAAAGGCCCAACCTGGCAGAGCCGGCATGCCCAGAAAATCTAATTCTCCGCAGAACACTGTTTGGCTGACGAAACTTGACACCGCAAACGCTTAGGCCAAATTTCAGACGGAACTCCCCCACTGCGTCACAGCGGCTCACAACTGCTGTTTTCGTGCCAGTTCGAGGACCAGCGTGCCTCGGACGACTACAGTTCAGGATTGCGGTTGCCGTAGTTTCTAATTTCCAAAACACCCTTTCACTCAGTCAGACAGTGGAATAGACCACACCTAGGAGACTGGCGCTAGGCGCCCACTGGGCCGTTGGCGCCTGCGAATAGCTAGCGTCACGCCCACGAGTATCAGCAACCCACCAATAGAGGTCCCCACAAGAATCGTGGGTACCCAATTGAACGGATCCCCCACCAGCGGGACAACCGGCGTGTTTGTGGTGTCCTGCACCACAACACCCAAGTTCGCGGCTCTCACAAAACCATCATCACCCACACCTTGAATTTGAAGGGTGTGATCCCCTGTAGGAACAAAGTTACTGTCGACCGCGAAGTTTGCACTAAACGTCCCATCGGCGGCAATATCGACTGTTCCCAAAAGTGTCGGGTCAGAAAACAACCACACATCCGCCCGGGTGCCCGGCATGAAACCCTCACCACTGAAGGTAACCGGCGCATCACGAGTGAACCCAAGCGTTGGCGCGGTCTGACCGGTGGTGGAACCGCCAACAGTGAACGCCCACCCGTCACCTTCAACAGAGGTCGCCGCCCCAGAACGCTTCAGCGTGACGGTTTCTGGTGCCCCCGCGTTGAATGCCGACGTCTGGCCTGGCGTCAGCAGCGGCCTTTGGCCGTTGACCCGGTTGATTTCCGGCGCAGGCACGGGTTGAGAAATGGTTACTGGAATATCCAACACCGTCTCGTTACCGTCTTCATCAATGCCCACCATTTGGATGAACCGTTCACCAATCGGCATGGGCTTCGCCCGGTTAGAGGTTCCGAACGTCAGCGAACTATCAAAGGAGCCATCCGCTGCGACAGGCACAGAAGGCAACTCAATAAAGGACCCATCAGACGCTGGCAGAAAAACCTGCATTGTCGAGTTTGGTTGCAAACCAGAACCCTTCAACGAAGCCGGTGCATTGTTGGCAATCTTCAACGAGGGAACACCACCCACAGAATCTACGACACCGTCACCCACCGCGACACCGACATCAACGGTCACTTTCCCGACACCGTAGCTAGCGGCCTGCGAACCTTGGCCTGCAGCCTTCACAACCACCTCTTTGCCGCCAACCAAAGCGACCGCTTCGGCCGGTTGAGACGACCCAGAACTTTGCTGCGTGCGCGCAATCACAGCGGGAGATGTCACTGCGGGCGCCGCTTGTGCACGTCGAGGCACAACAACGACAGCACGTGCAGGGGCGGGATCACTCTGCACCGCAACCGACCCGCTCTCACTGCCACCGCCCGAGGAAACAGGGGCAGCAACTACCGCGGTCCACTGTGCATAGAGCGTCAGGTCAACAGAGAAATCAAACGACTCGCCGTCCGAATAAGGGGTGCCCGAACCGTTCGCAGCTGTGTTCCAGCCCGCGAACGTAAACCCAGTCCGCGTAAAAGTATTCGACGTCAGCGCAGTCGCAGAGGACCCTGACTGCGACGACATCGATCCAGATCCGGAATTAGCGTTGAAGGTCACTGACTGATTGGGGTTAGAAACATGAAATATTGCCCTCGTGTAGTTAGCACCGTTACCATCCGAGGGTCCCTGCCCAAGTAAGCGGGTTGCGGCGAGGCTCCACCCAGGAGACAAGCCGGCCTCGGTTGCTGCCCAGGCTGGGGAGGCACCTCCCCAGCCGTAGGAGGCGGGAATGTTGGGAGCGGAATGCCAACAGATTGATAGCGACCCGTCGTAACAAGGCGTGCCGCTTTGGGTGTCCGTAAAGCCGACAGCTTGGGATCCGTCAGCTGCCGCACCCCGATCATCACCGAAATACCATTTAGAGCCATTGGAGCTGGTTGCGTCAGCAATACTCGCAGTCGCAGTCGTTGCAAACACGTCGGACCGGGGTGCCGCAGCCAGAACGGGAAGGGTCGAAGGAAGGGTTTCGGGTGACGTAGAGACGCCACTCCAACCGGTGTACATGATGTATTCGCCGTCACAGGCCGCGAGAATTACGGAGAATTTGGCGAAGCCGTTATACGGCCCAGACCAGCACAACTCCCAGCCGCCACCAGTGACGGATGTCGTCGTGACGTTCGTTTGGGGCCCAGACGGATAGTAACTGGGTATCCAAGACCATTGCGCGAACAAGGTGATATTCGTGGAAAAACTATACGAAGCGCCGTCGCTAAATGCAGTGCCGCTCCCGTCAGCAGCGGTGTTCCAACCGGCGAAAGTGAAACCAGACCGGGTAAAGGTGTTCGACGTCAAGGCTGTCGACACTCCTGCCGACTGATCCGCAAGAGAACCGACGCCTGAATTCGATTCAAAGGTAACTGAATGCGAGCCATCGTCGGCCCAGGCTGAACCCGAGGAAGAGGAACCTTGCAAGACAAGCGCAGCTAACACGACGGCAATAAGGAGCAGAAGGCTAGCGCTGTATTTTCTCAATAGTCAACCTCACCTAGCGGCTTTAAGCCCTCGAACGAATCACACAGTAATAAAAATAAACGCCGCCCTAGTTGCAACCTCAAAAATGTTCGCGGGCGAACCTTTTCGGTTCCTGCTCACCCTGGACGCAACTACGTTTAGACCGTGCTGGAAGAGTTCGGTGACAGGCGGGTGTTGCTGGTCGAAGATGACCCTCTCACCCTCACCCTGCTCGAAAGCGTGATCCGAACATTCGGGTTTGATACCTTTTGCGCTGCCAGCGCGACTGAGGCAAAAAAAGCCTTGGCGACCTTTGACCCTGACCTGGCCATTCTGGACGTCGACTTAGGCCCAGGTCCCACCGGTTTGGACTTCGCCAAAATGATATCCAAAACCCACCCCCATGTAGCGGTGCTTTTCCTATCCCGCACGCCCTATGAAGACTCCGCGAGCAAAATGGACGCCGCTTTGCTGGGTGATGTTGGCTACCTCAATAAACTCAATCTCCACAACGTTGACATAGTTCGCTCAGCCATCGAAGAGTGCCTTCGCCCGGGTCTGAAAGCAACAGTCAGACCAATATTTATTCCAGGTCAAGGTCTTACCCGGTTGCAGCACTCCCTGCTCCTCGACATCGCTGGCGGCCTCAGCAATAGGGCAATCGCCACCAAGGACGGCAAAACCCTTCGAGCAATTGAGCGCGTGGCAGAGCGAATTCAACAAAAAATCCCCGAGCTGCTTCTCGATAGCAGGAGCCTCCGCCGTGAATCGGTGCGAAACTACCTGGAGACGTTGGGTGCATGAACCGGTTGCCGTCTAAGGGATCACCGTGGATGCGACTTGTGAACTGTATCTCGTGGAGCTAAGTCGTCATATGGGTTCCTTTTCACTCCTCGTCGGGTAGACCTGTTTTGAAGCCATCGACGGGCCAGAACTGGGCCGATGTGTGATCCGCCACAGTGTTTCTTGGCCTTGGGATGAGGGAGGTTCTAGAGACCGTAGGCTCTTGTCATGACTCATCCCCTGTTTTCGCTAAAGGGCGCAAGCGCCGTGGTGACGGGGGCTGGGAGCCCTGAAGGAATCGGATTCGCCACCGCCACAGTATTGGCCGAGCTGGGCGCAGAAGTGCTCATTTTGGGTGCGAGCCCCCGCATTCATGAGCGTGCGCTGGAACTGAGCGCCCAGGGGCACACCGCCCTAGCTGTGAGTTCGGACCTCACCACAGAATCTGGCATTGACGCTCTCTTGGAGAAAGCAAGCTCACTTACTCACCCGCTAAAAATCTT
>LIAY01000062.1 GCA_001438965.1 Microbacteriaceae bacterium BACL25 MAG-120322-bin65
TAAATGGTTAGAGGAACAAGGTTTTGTTGCGGATCCGCAACTTGTTGCACAGGTGAACGAGGCGCAGGCCAGCGGCCACACGGTGATTGGTGTGGCACATGACAAGACGGTCGTGGGGGCAGTGGTCATCGCCGATATCGTCAAAGCGACTAGTGCTCTGGCTGTGCAGCGCTTGAAAGATTTGGGTCTGCACCCCGTCATGGCAACCGGGGATCATGAAGTGGTAGCTAAAAATATTGCCCGCCAAGTGGGAATCGACACCGTCTATGCCGGTGTGAGCCCGGAGGGTAAAGCGAACCTGGTGGCCACCTTGCAAAGCGAGGGACATCAGGTCGCCATGGTGGGCGATGGGATCAATGACGCGCCGGCTCTTGCCACCGCAGATTTGGGCATCGCCATGGGAACTGGCACTGATGCTGCGATGAGTGCCGGGGATATGACGATCGTCAGCGGAGATCTTCTCAGCGTGAGCGATGGCATTGCCTTAGCCAGGCGAACACTCGGCACTATTCGAGGGAACCTGTTTTGGGCCTTTGCCTACAACGTGGCAGCAATTCCCTTGGCAGTTTCGGCGCTACTGAACCCGATGGTCGCAGGCTTAGCGATGGCCTTTTCTTCCGTCTTTGTGGTCACTAATTCACTGAGGCTTCGCCGGTTTCGCCCCACCAGTGCGCCAGCTGCTCGTTCATAAAATCTTCCATAGTCCACCGGTCAGATTTACCGACTTTCCAGGCGGGGTAACGCTGGCTGAAATAGGCGTCGCGACGTTCGCTCGCCCAATCCCTAATCGTCTCCAAGGGCTCACTAGGCCCTTGATGCTGGGACCGCAGGGTTTTTACGACTCCCCCAAGCCCCAACACCAGCAGTATCAGTGCCAGAAGGCCGCCAGTGAGGGCCAACCAACCATCGGCGGCAAAAGGGGAGACAACCAGGCCAAAAAGTCCCAGGGCGCCTAGGGAGAACCAGTTTCCTAGTGCACGCGAGGGCATGGGAGCCCGATCTCGAAAGAATCGATACCAGGATGTGCCATTTTCTTCCCACCAGGGCCAGGTTGCAGGAATAAATGGTGCTCCGGGAAAAGGTTGCCAGTTTTCTGGCGGAATAAAGCCCTGATACAAACTAATCCACCTCACATGGGGCATCCGCCAGCCATCCGGGGGATTAAATCTAAGAGGTAGCGCATCAAGATCGATGGGCTCACGTGTCATGTGTTGAGAGTATCAATCCCCGCCGGTGGTCTAATAAAAATCGCGGCGAGTGCGACCAGCAAAGGGAAAAAGGCGGCCAGAACGCTGGGGCCCGTATACGAACCCGTCAGGCTCAAACCCAGGGCAAAATAGAGCGGCCCCAACGCGGTCGAGGCAAGTCCAATAGCAGTGGCAACACCGCGGATGGAACCGATGTGGCCTCTGCCGTAGTAGCGAACAAAAGCTGCCGCCTCCACACCGCGCAAGGCCCCGATCGAACCACCGAGCAAAACACCAAAGATGATTCCGCTAATTCCTGATCCCACAAAGGGAAGCATGCCGAGTGCGCCCGCCATCGTGAGCATCGATGCCGCCACTCCCCATCGAGGATCAATTCGATCCACAACGGCGCCAAGACCCAAAGTTCCCAGCAGTGCTGCCACAGTTTGGGGGATGAAGTTCGCGGCAGCTTCGATCGTGGTGAGGCCTTGCTGACCGAGGATGGAGATGAGGTGAAAAGCTAAACCAGTAGAGAGCATGCCGACCATAAAGCCAGCACCAGAGATGACCCAGAACATGCCGGTGTGAAGGGCTTGGCGCAGCGTGTAGCCAGATTCTGGCACCACGACAATATGTGTCCCGGTGTCGGTGGTGGTTTGGGGAACATCGCGGGGAAGCGCCAGGGCGATGGGAATCACAATCAGTGCGACCAGGCCAGCTTCTATTCGCCAGACCGTGGCAATGTCAGTCCAGGCAATAAGACGCTCAACCCCCACCGGAGCAAGGGAAATTCCGGCCGAGCCGATGGCGCCAACAATGCCTAAGGCAAGCCCTGGGCGGTGAGTAACAGTGCGGGCAATGAGGGTGGTGGCAGCTAAAGTCAAGGCGCCCTGGCCGGTCATCCGCAAGCCCACATAGGAGAATGTCAAACCAACGATTTCACTCATGAAACTTGCGCCAACGAGCACCAGTGTGAGCGCGACGCCAATCCACACAATGGCCCGTTTAGTGCCATAGCGATCCATCAGGCGACCCAGCAACGGCATGGTCAGAGCACCGGTGAGGGTGGCGATCAGGTAGCTCACGGAGATAGCCGTGCGATCAATGTCCAAGGTGGCTAGAAGGGGGTCAGTAAAAGGCGATAAGCCCGCAGTTTGACCGGGAAAAGTCATCGCGGTGAGGATTCCACCGGCTGCCACCATGAGAACCCACCAGAGAAGCGGGGGTGCTGGTTTCGAAACCGGAGGAGTTTCGACCCGGATAATCGGAATGGCACCGGTGATCGGAAGGGGGATGCCTAAAGCTTCGGGACTCTTACTCACCGGTTGCCACCGGGAAGCCCCAAGGCCTGATGCAATTGACGAGGGGTGTGGATGACCTGGTGCGCTTGGTCCCATTCTGCTTGGCTACCGTTACCCCAGGCCACCAGGATCGTGTCAATTCCATGAGCTCTCGCACCCTCAACATCGTGAATGCGATCTCCGATCATCACAATGCTGGAAGTATCCCGGCCTAAATCACGCAGACCACCCAAAGCGTCTTCGATCACGTCCTCCTTGGCGCCACGGGATTCATCATCGGCAGCGCAGGCGATCACATCAAAATAATCGGTCAACGTGAAATGTTCGATCATCACCGTTGCTGGGGTAGTGGGCTTTGAGGTGGCGATAGCAAGGTGAGTCCCGGCGTCCCGGAGGGTCATCAACAGCTTGGCGACCCCATCAAAAAGCTTTGCGTCATATACTCCAACATCCAAATAACGGGCTCGATAGATGACGAGTGCTTCTGCCGTGGCCTTCTTATCAAGTCCGGCGAACGTGTGAAAAGATTCCGGGAGAGGCGGCCCTATCCAGCGCAAAAGATCCATCATTGTGGGGACGGGTACACCCATCTGCTCCAGCGTGAAAGCAATCGTGGAAACTATTCCTGGGGCCGAATCCACCAGGGTGCCATCGAGATCAAGCAGAACGGTTTTGTAGTTAGGCACCTGAAAAGACTAGAGGATGGCCCTTAGAACAGTCTCTGCTCGTGGTTGTCCATGCCGCGCATCGCGTCGTAATCCAAGACGACGCAGCGAATTCCGCGATCTTCGGCCAGGGTACGCGCTTGCGGTTTGATTTCCTGGGCAGCAAAGACCCCGCTCACCTGCCCGAGGAGTGGGTCACGGCTGAGCAATTCTAGATAGCGGGTTAGCTGCTCAACCCCATCAATGTCGCCTCGGCGTTTGAGCTCAACGGCAACAGTTTTACCGGATGCATCTTTGGCCAAAATATCCACGGGACCGATCGCGGTCATGTATTCGCGGCGAATCAGCGAATAGCCCTCCCCCAGCACCTCGATTTGTTCCGCTAATAGCTTTTGCAGGTCCGATTCCACTCCGTCTTTGATTAGACCCGGGTCGACGCCCAGTTCGTGGCTGGTTTCGGAATGAATTTCATGAATGTTGACTAAGAGAAGATCGGAGGTTTTGTGGTGGAGCACTTTCCATATTTCTCGAACCCCAAGAGCTAACTGATCCTCATCCGGGGTGAGATAGTCCAGAGAGCAGGGCGGAGACATCCAGTTCAAAGGCTTGTAACTGCCCCCATCAGAGTGGATGAGGACGCTTCCATCGCTTTTGACCATGATCACCCTGGTCGCTAGCGGTAGGTGTGCGCTGAGCCGCCCGGCGTAATCAGCAGAACAGGTTGCAATGAGCACTCGCACAGTAAAAAGCTTAGGCGTTGACAGCGGTGGTAAGCGGTGGCTTCGCAGCGGGGGCCGCAAAAAATGACAGTGAGATCAGCGCTACAACGATCCAGAGCGCACCCAAAATACCTATCTGCGCACCAACGTAACCAATCAGCGGGGGCCCAATCAAAAAGGCACCGTACGCCACGGTGGCTACGGCACTGACTCGCGCAGCCCCGCCGCGAGGGTTATCGGCAGCAGCAGACATACCAACGGGGAAACCAAGTGAACTGCCCAGCCCCCACAACACTGCTCCGGCGGCGCTCACAACCGGGTGTGCGATCAGGATGACCAACGCCAGACCAACAAAGGCAAGCCCGGCGGAATATTGCAGCACTCGAACTCGACCGAAACGGTCGAGGGCATAAACCCCACCGATGCGACCGCTCAGCATTCCTAGAGTGAAAAAGCCGAACCAGAGAGCACCTTGGCCATTACTAAAATCTCGACCATCGACCATGGCCAGGGCCAACCAGTCATTGGCGGAACCCTCCGCAAAGGCCATACCCAAGGCGATAAGCCCAATCGCCAGCGTGCGGGGCTCTTTCCAGACCCCAAGCCTCTCGGCAAAAGTCGTGGTGGTCTTCGTTTCATCCTGCTGGGTAGCGCTGGAGCTTTTGGGAATAAACCGGCAGACAAAGATCAGTACCGGCGTGAGCGCCAGCGCCGTCACGAGCGTGTGCCAGCCAATTCCGATGCCGAGAAAGCTCATAGCCGCCGAGATTGCTGCACCGGCAACAGTGCCGAAAGACCAAAAGGCATGAAACCAGGGCATGATGCTTCGTGAAATCTCACGCTCAACAGAGGACCCTTCAACATTCATCGCCACATCAGCGATGCCATTTCCAGCGCCGGCGATAATGATCGCCACTAGGGCCAGGGGATAGCTTGAGAGCCACTGGGCACTCGTGCCAATCGCTGCAAGCCCCACGAGTCCCAGGAGACCAAAGAACAAGATGGTGCGCCTTTGGCCTAACCAGGCAATGACGTGACTGGAGAAAATTAACCCGGTCACGGCACCTATGGCACCGGTGAAAAGAAGCGCTGCCACCTCGGAGGTGGAAATCCCCAGACCGTCGCGAATGGCGGGAACCCGAGCCAACCAACTGGAAAAGCTCAGGCCGTTGATCATAAAGACCACAAAGAGTGCGTTGCGCCACGTTGTTATCGTGGAATTTCTAGCGAGATTCACCGGGCACCATCCATGCGTTCGACCTTGCTCGAAGCCCCAGGGTGAGAGCTCTCGCCCCAATGTAGCTGATTCCAAAGGCCGCCTGCAGCATGAGCAGACCCCCCAGATTAACGCCCGAAACTATCCACCCGGTGGTGCTCGCGAGCCAGAGAAAAGGCGCAAAAATCGCAACATTGATGACCCCGGTGATGGCGAGATATTTTCCATCCCCTGCCCCGATCAGCACTCCATCAAGCACGAAAACATAAGAGGACAGCGGCAGGGTGAATGCCAGTAAGACCAACACCCACACCAATGACTGGCGTACCTGATCATCCGAGGTCATGATCATCGCCACCAGCGGTGAAAGTAGTCCCGCCCCGAGTGCAAGAACCCCACCAGCAAAAAAGCTCCACCGAATTAACACGCTGGTGACTTCGCGCACGCTCTCAACATTGCTGGAGCCCAAATCGTGACCAATGAGAGCTTGAGCAGCGATAGCGAGGGAGTCCAGGGCCAGGGCTAGCAAGGAAAACAAGGTGAAAACGATATGCCAGGTGGCAAGCTCCCTTGTTCCCAGGCCCGTAGCGACAACAACCGTGGCGACGAGAGCGACTCGAAGACTCAAGGTGCGAATCAGTAGCCAACCGCCGGAGACGGCCGCGTTTTTGATCCCCACTAATCCAGGTTTTGCGCTCGCTTGATAGCGCATGGCTTGGATTGCAACGAGGCCAATAAATACCGCCGCCATCAGCCACTGTGCAATCACCGTCCCCAATGCTGAGCCCACTAAGCCCAAATTGAACCCATAAATGAGCACCGCGTTGAGTGCTGCATTGGCACCAAATCCACCGAGGGCTATGTAGAGCGGAGTTTTCGTATCCTGTAAACCTCGGAGCATTCCGGTGGCAGCGATCACAATGAGCATTCCCGGTAGCCCCCACCATGAAATCGCTAGGTAGTCATTCGCGCCGGAAGCCACTGCGGTTTCGGCACCAAACGCTCCCACTATCGCCCCACTGGTGGCATGGCCAACGATGCCTAATACGATGCCGAGCCCAGCTGCGAGCCACATGCCGTCAATGCCCGCGCTAATGGCCCCAGGCCGGTTTCCAGAACCTAATCTTCTGGCCACAATCGGTGTGGTCGCATACGCCAGAAAAATCAAGAGCCCAACTACAGTCGTCAAAATCGTGCTGGCAAGTCCGAGACTTGCCAGGGCTTGCGCCCCCAAGTGACCGACCATGGCGGTGTCGGTAACGATAAAGAGCGGCTCGGCGATCAGTGCGCCCAAGGCCGGTAGAGCCAAGGCCAGGATCCGGCGATGTAGGGGAGGAGAACTCACAAACGCAACGCTACCCGCAGGTACCTCTAGGCCTAGCCGATTAGGGTGGTGTGTGTGGCCAAAAGCGGTATAGAACTAGACGAACGAAACCTGGAACTACATCCCGGGGATGATCTCTATCTCCATATGAATGGCCGGTGGATTGAGCGCTCCGAGATACCTGCGGATAAAGCACGCTATGGCTCCTTCACTGTTCTTGCTGAAGAAGCGGAGAAAGCTGTTCGAGGAATAATCGAGCGCTCTCAGAGTGCCGATGAGGGCAGCGAGGCCGGCAAAGTGGGCGACTTGTATTCCAGCTTCATGGATGAGCAGCGCAGTGAAGCAGTCGGGTTGGCGCCACTGGTGGCGCTACTGGATGAGGTAGATGCGGCGTCGGGCTCTCGCCAAGACCTGCTAT
>LIAY01000063.1 GCA_001438965.1 Microbacteriaceae bacterium BACL25 MAG-120322-bin65
CCTCGTAGGAGGTCAGCTCCGCCACATCATCCAGTGGAACCTGAGAGAACACGACCTGATCTGGATAGACGTGCACCAATGAGGCCGAAAGCCCCGATGGCATGGCAGAGAGAATTTTGGTCGATGAGGCAACTAAGTCGATGTTGTAACACGAGGCTGCACAGACGGACACAGGGACCCCGGCAAAAGTGGAAAAAGTGGAGTAGTGCAAGTGTCCAGCGAGCACGCCTCGAACGTCACTTCCCTGTATTACTCGGGCTAGGCCCGCCTGGTCTTCAAGTTCGATTAGTCCCATCAGATCAATGGGGGTGGGAATGGGCGGGTGGTGAAGTGCTAGAAGTGTGCCATGCTCGGCCGGTGTTCCAAGTTCTGTTGCCAACCATTCCAGCTGTTCGGGCAGCAGTGCACCGTGGTGATAACCAGGAACAGAACTATCAAGAGCAATAATGCGAAGCCCACCGGCCAGATAGACACGGTCTTGTGGTTCTTGTGATGCCTCTTCGCCCATCATTACGGTGCTAAAGGGCTCACGCTCATCGTGGTTACCCATTACCCACACCACTTGAGCGTCCAATTTCGCAGCCCAGGGTTCGACTAAATCTCGCAAGCGCTCATAGGCGCCAATTTCCGCCTGATCCGCTAAATCACCGGTAAAAACTAGCGCCTCGATGTTTTGCCCACTGGCAACAAGGCGTTCCATGAGCCTACGAAGGGGAGCATCGGAGTCGACGACGCCATAGAGCTGATGACCCCCAGCAAGCAGGTGGGTGTCACTGAGGTGAACCACCACGTGGTCGGGATCGGGATGTTGGCTAAAGGAGCTCACCCCTTTAGCCTAGCCAGGCCCATCTCGAAGCCTTGGAGATAAGAGCATGGCGATATCGGCAGGTTCGCTCAACACGATGGCACCACGCTCGCGCACCAAGCGAAAACACCCCGCCGTTTGCTTATCACCCCAACGCCCGGGCACCACGGCAACGCTTCGCCCTAGAGCACTCGCGTGGGATGCGGTATTGAGAGCCCCGGAGCGAAAGCGGGCTTCGACCACGACCACCGCCTCACACAGGGCTGCGATGAGGCGGTTGCGGTGCAAAAACAATTCTCCTCTGGGCGCTGTGGTGCAAGGGGATTCGGAGATAACGACCCCCGTCTTTGCAACATTGGCCATCAGGTGGGTGTTTTCGCTGGGATATACCGATTCCAGCCCACCGGCTAAGACGGCAAGGCTTGGGCGTTGATGATCAAGAGCGCTGCGATGGGCTGCCGTATCAATTCCCCGGGCACCTCCAGAAATAATGGCCACATCCTCACACCAGGGCCCCTCAACAATGGCTTTTGTATTCGCTAAACCCTGCGCTGTGGCAGCCCGGGAGCCCACCACAGCCAGTGTGGGCGAAGCATCGACTAATAACTCAGGGTTTCCCCGTAGCCATAATCCAAGGGGCGCATAGGGGCCTAAGTCATCTAATCCCTCTGGCCAGGCAGCATCCCCCGGTGCCACCATGGTGATGGGCAGTCGCTGCTGCACTGCCCACGACGTCTCCACGCGGGCAGGGTCATCCCTGGTGCGAAAAGCCCGAAGTTGAGTATCGAGCCGATGGCCGTCATCTAAGTGGGCAGCTAATCGCTTAGCCATAGCGATGATGGAATCTTTGGATCGAACCCACTCCAGGGCACCCACTATGCCCTCTAACCCCACCAGGGTGTTTGCGACCTGGTCACCGGGGTCTGCACAAAACCGCCAGGCGATGAGGGCTTGAATAGCTTTTTGTTCCATCGCGGGAGCATCGCAGAGGCTAAGCGCCCCCAGGGCTTTCCACCAGGGTGGGCTTAGAGCGTGGGGACTGTGGAGCCGGTGGACAACTACTCGTCGAGAGCTAGTTCCTTGGGCAGTTTTAGGTCCTTGTTGCCCAGTTCTTCAACATTGATGTCCTTGAACGTGAGAACTTTCACAGAGCTGACAAAGCGATCAGAGCGGTAGACATCCCACACCCACACATCGCTCAGGGTGAGCTCGAAATAGAAATCATTGCCGCGTTCAATGACGACCTGGGAAACCTCGTTGGCGAGATAAAAACGCCGCTCGGTTTCCACTACATAGCGAAACTGCGAGACGATATCGCGGTATTCGCGATAGAGAGCTAGCTCGGCTTCTCTGTCGTAGTCATCAAAGTCTTCGGGGTCCATGGTGTTGGAAGTCTAGCGAGAGATACCTAGGGGTTAGAAATGAATCCACGTCTTGCGGTGAATACTCGTTACCCCATGGGTGATAATCGCTTCACGATGGCCCGCAGAACCATAGCCCTTATGCGAGTCAAAACCATATTCGGGATATTCCAGCGCATAGTCACGCATCTGTTGATCCCGGGCCACCTTAGCTAGAACCGAAGCAGCCGCCACCGAGACGCAGTCTCGGTCAGCCTTGGCTTTGGTCACCACTCTGAGCGGGTGTGGCAAATGCGGGGTAACAAAATCATGCGTGCCATCTAAGAGCAACACCGCCTTGTTGAGATCCACGTGATGGTTGGCTAATTCCCACAATCCTCGAATCACAGCAGCAGCCAATGCCGCTGTGATGCCATCACGATCAATATCCCAAGCACTGGATTGCCCCAGCGCATAGTGGGGAAAAGATTCTTTAACGGCCTCGCTCAAAGGCCCCCGTCTTTTTTCGGTCACCGCTTTGGAGTCATAGAGGCCCTCAGGCCACGAGGTAATAGAGGGCTCCCAGAGCACTAAGCCCGAGACGACCGGCCCTGCTAGTGGCCCACGACCCACCTCATCGCAGCCAATCACGCTGGTGAAACCCTGATCCACCAGTTTTCTCTCCCACTCCAGCGTGGGTGCTACCCGCTCTACCGTGAGGTGTCCCGAGATTCGATGCCGGCAAAAGTGTCGGGGAAATTACTCAACCACTGCCAACGATTTTGTGGCCAAGAAATAACGATCGCTCGGCCCACAACATTGTCTATCGGAACAAAACCCCCACCGGGTTTGTCCATATTGCGCCTAGAGTCTGCCGAGTTGTAGCGGTTATCGCCCATCACCCACAGCGAATCGGACGGGACTACAACCGAGAAATCATTACTACTGACCTTGCTTACCCCCTCGGGAAGGGAAGCATAGGGTTCCTCGAGTGGAACACCGTTGATGCTCATGCGGCCCTTGGCATCGCAGCACTCCACCGTGTCCCCGGGTAGACCAACCACGCGCTTGACCAAGTGCTCATTGTTATCGGGACTAGATAGCCCCACAAAAATAGAGAATGCATCCATCGCCCAGGACAGCGGGTCCTCCTCGTTCACCCCTCTTTGAAGCGACAACCAGCCACCAGGATCAACGAAGACCACCACATCACCACGATTGATCTCAAAGGGCGAAGGGGTCAACTGGCTGACAATGATGCGGTCATCTCGGATCAGGGTGGGATCCATTGAGTCGGTAGGGATGAAGAAAGACCTAATGAGGAAGCTCTTCATCAAAAACGAGACCACGAGAGCAGCCAAGACAATGACTAGCGCATCACGCAAGAAAAGAAACAGAATGCGACCAGGCGAACGCCGGGGTGACGCCATCATGTCGCCTCCACGCTCTCCATCATTTCCACGCTAGTGGCACTCCTGCCAAGCGCAGGTAACCACAGAGTGAACAACGCCGAAAGGCTCCTAGGATTCGCGCTTTTCGCGGATCTTCGCCTTCTTGCCGCGAAGGCTGCGTAGGTAGTAAAGCTTTGCGCGACGAACATCACCGCGGGAAACAAGTTCGATGTGGTCAATCACAGGAGAGTGAACCGGGAACGTACGCTCCACGCCAACCTGGAAGCTGATCTTGCGCACCGTGAACGTCTCGGTAACGCCGTGTCCGGAGCGTCCGATGACGACACCTTGGAAAACCTGAATACGAGAGCGGGTACCTTCCACAATGTTGACGTGGACTTTAACGCTGTCACCGGCGCGGAAATCAGGGATGCCCTCGCGAAGGGAAGCTTTGTCAACCTGGTCAAGAATCTGCATGATGTGTCACTCTCTGCGCCGCCACAAGTCGCTCGCGAATAAGGTTATTAAGAAGTGTGCCGACACCACGTGGTGGTGCGCTACTCCCCTGTGGCAGAGGCGCACGGTGGCACAAGGAGTAATTCTGCCACACAAATGGCCCCGGCTGTACTAACGCCGTTAGGCTAAGCCCCGACGTTGAACACAATCTAAGGACACAGCTCGATGGCATGTCGCATATTGGCGAGTTTTCCAGCCTCACCACTAGTCACCGAACCCTTCCAAGGAGCACTGTGATTCCCCGTCATCGCCCGTCCACCGTGGAAGAAATGAAACCGGTGGGGGCTTTTGTCGCCCAGGTTCTGCGCACGCTCGAAGCAGCATCACAACCAGGGGTGTCGCTTCTGGAACTAGATTCCCTCGCGCACACGATGATCAACGAAGCAGGAGCGATAAGTTGCTACCTGGATTACCACCCCTCCTTTGGCGCCTCCCCCTTTGGCAAAGTGCTCTGCACCTCGGTCAACGATGCGGCACTGCATGGACTACCCCACGCTTATGATCTGGAGGCGGGGGATCTTCTCTCGCTCGATTTTGCGGTGAACCTGAACGGCTGGGTGGCCGATTCCGCTCTGACCCTGATCGTCGGTGGCGCCGATCACGACAGTGACCAACGCAGATTAGACCAACACAGATTAGATCAACGCCTAATTGACACCTGCGAACAAGCTCTGGCAGCAGGTATCGCGCAGGCACGTGTGGGCAATCGCTTAGGTGATATTTCTGCCGCCATTGGCGCTGTGTCCAAAGGTGCGGGTTATCGGGTCAACACCGACTTTGGCGGCCATGGTGTGGGACGCACCATGCATGAAGACCCGTCCATCCCCAATGATGACTCCCCTGGGACAGGGCCCAAGCTCAAAGCCGGAATGGTCTTTGCTATTGAACCCTGGCTGATGCAATCAACCAAAGAGATTTTTACCGATAGTGATGGGTGGACATTGCGCAGTGTCGATGGTTCACGCTCAGCCCATGTCGAGCACACGGTGGCTATCACCGAAAAAGGGCCACTAGTTCTGACAAAGCGGGACTAGTCCTCTAAGAGATCGGGCCTGGCTCGTTTGGTTCGCTCGAGTGAGCGCTCATAGCGCCACTGGCGAATTGCTTCGTGGTTTCCCCCCAGCAGCACCTCGGGAACATCCAGTCCACGCCAGGAACGTGGTTTCGTATAGGAGGGATATTCCAACAAACCTGCCTCGTGGCTTTCTTCCACCAGCGACTCCGGATTACCCACAAAACCCGGAATCAAACGCAGTGTTGCCTCCAGGATCGCCAACACGGCGACTTCGCCACCGTTGAGTACATAGTCGCCCAAACTCACCTCGATGACCCGATGGGTTTGTTGGTAGTGCTCCACCACACGCGAATCGATGCCCTCATATCGACCACAAGCAAAAACCAGGTGGGACCCTGCGGCAAGCTCTCGCGCCATGTCTTGGCTAAAAACCACCCCGGCCGGGCTTGGCACCAACAGAATCGAATCATCTTCCAGTAAGCCATCAAGGGTTACCCCCCAGGGCTCTGGTTTCATCACCATTCCTGCACCCCCGCCATAGGGAGTGTCATCGACACTTTTGTGAACATCGGTGGTCGCATCGCGCAGATCATGAATGGCAACATCCACCAGTTTCGTGGCAGCGGCTTTGCCCAGCAACGAAACGTCCAGAACATCAAAAAACGTGGGAAAGATGGTGACGATATCTACCTTCACAGTCGAACTCGCTACTGCTCGGGCAGATCTTCAAAAAGCCCACCGGGTGGGGTGACGGTCACGATTCCAGCGATGAGGTCAACCGAGGGGACAAAAGCTGAAACAAAGGGCAACAGCACTTCAGCCCCACCGCGGTCGATGACCAACAAGTCTTGGGCCGGCAGATGCTCGAGGCGAGCCACCGTGCCCATGGCCACACCATCTCTGTGGACGCTGAGGCCCACCAGCTCGTGGTCAAACCACGCATCTTTTTCAGTAGGGCGCAGGCCGGGGTCATGGTCAATCCACAAAATGGCTTTAACTAAAGATTCGGCCTGGGTTCGATCTTCCACACCCTCAAAAAAAGCCACCGGTGATGCGTTTACTTCCCGGATGCTCTGCAACCGAAGGCTCTGGCCAAACCAGAGTGAATCCTCGGGGACCTGCAGCCTAAAGTCGTTTCCCGGTTTGAAACGTAGTTCGGGGTCATCGGTGTAGACCTCGAGCTTGAGACCGCCTTTTAACCCATGGGCTTTGACCAGCCTCGCCACGCGAAGCTCGACTTGCTCTGGCTTGGGCGCACTAGGCGCTGGCGCCCCTGCCATTAGGAGTCGGTGTCTACGACGTCTACGCGGACCCGGCGCCCATCCGCCAAAGCACCCACGATTGTGCGCAGAGCTTTTGCGGTGCGACCGGCGCGACCGATGACGCGACCTAAGTCTTCGGGGTGGACTCGAACTTCAAGAAGTTCTCCGCGTTGGGTGTCCAACAGCGTGACACTGACCTCGTCCGGGTGATCAACGATTTCCCGGACAAGGTGAGTCAGCGCACGATCCAACATTGTTATCCAGCCGGCTTTGTCTCTGCGGCGTCTTCTGCAGCATCCTCGGCGGGAGCCTCGGCGGCAGCTTCTTCAGCAGGAGCTTCTTCAGC
>LIAY01000064.1 GCA_001438965.1 Microbacteriaceae bacterium BACL25 MAG-120322-bin65
TTGGCCAACCAACCTATTTGTGAAAGGAGACGTCTAGCACCATGCATTACTCGGGCGTACTGAATAAGAAACAACATATGCGTGTAGTTCACTAACTGATGGTGTCGGGATAGTAAACGACGATCAAACGAGAGCTAAAGCAGGCTATGAAGCGACTGTCACAGTTGGTGGTTCCACAGTGAGTGATAGTCGTGACCGAGTTCAAGAATGAGGGATCGAAGCGCTGATGCGGACATTCCCACCACGGCGTAGGGGTCTCCTTCCACGCGATCGATAAACGCTGCGCCAAGGCCATCGAGGGTGAACGCACCGGCCACTTTGAGTGGTTCGCCACTGGCGACGTAGGCCTCGATTTCGTCATCGGTGACGGTGGCCGAGAAATGAAGTGTGGCGCTTGCCACCACACCTCGGCCGCCTTGGTGAACACCATTTGTGTGATCGATTACCCAGAGACCGGAATGGAGCACTCCAGATTGGCCCCGCATGGCTCTCCATCGCGCACGGGCAACCTCGGGTTCGTGAGGTTTGCCAAAAAGCTCATCCTGGAATTCAAAAACAGAATCTCCACCAATAACGAGCCCAGCGACTGAAGGGCTCAACACGCTCTCTGCCTTCAGCTTCGCTAAGTGCAGGGCCACCCCCGGCGCGCTCTTGTCGCCACTCATCTCCTTCGTGGCTTGTTCTTCATCGACGTCTGGAGTGAGAAGTGCGGCAGTTAAACCGATGTCAGAAAGTATTTTTCTTCTAGCGGGTGAGGTCGAGGCGAGATACAGCGCGGTCACTACTACCCGCCAGCTTTGATAAAGGTCGCCACGGTTTCCATGTGATGGGTGTGAGGGAAGAGATCCCAGGCCTTGGCGAAGACCAGCTCATAACCGGAGGTTGTCAACATGCCAGCGTCTCTACCTAAGGCAACTGGGTCACACGCCACATACACAATCTGACCAACACCTAAGGCGACAAGCGCCTTGATCACATCACCTTTAGCCCCATTGCGTGGGGGATCAAGAATGACGGTGGCCTTAGACCAGCGTTGTTTTTCTAACGGTGTCAGCCTGGTCACCTGTTCACTAAGCCACCGGTCCACTCGGGCTGAAACAGCAGTGACATCGGCCACCCCGGCAAGGTTGCGTTGGACATAATTTAGGGCCGCATCATCGGATTCGACGGCGGTGAGTGAGAGCGTCTCGCCAGCTAGTTCAGCTAGCGCGTGACCCAGTAATCCCACGCCGGAATAGAGATCGGCATTGGGGGCATCAGGGTGTAGGTGCTCTGTCACCACGGCACTTGTCACGGCAGCGCTCAAGGTTGCTGGGGCCAAGGTGTGAACTTGCCAAAAGGAGTGGTCGCTGAGATGAAACGTGGTTGAACCCACCGTTTCGGTGATGTCGCTAGGGCTTTGTTGGTCAATGATCAAGCGCACACCCGAACCGCTGGTATCTAGTGCTCGAACGGAGGAGGCGCCCCGGTAGGTAGTATCCAACACCCCTGATTCTCTGATGGCAATGGAGGCTAGGGGCAAAGAACTAACGGGGATTACTGTGTGTGAGCGCTCCGCAAAGGGTCCCAGAACCCCGTCGTCGTTCGCGTGGAGGTTTACCCGCGTTCGCCAACCCAGGCCGTTGGCTTCATCATCACCAGGCAGGCCGATAACCTCAATCTGCTCGATGATCTCTCCACTTAGCCCGCCAAAGCGTTGCAACGAATCTCGCAAGATTCCGGTTTTCAGCTCACGTTGGTGGCCCAGTTCGATGTGACCGTAATCTGCTCCGCCTGCGCGGTTATCGGGGTCTTGGGAGATGTCTGCTTCAGCCCAGATGTGAGGCCTGCGATGAGGGCTGGGAGAGATAATCGAGAGCGCTTCTGCTCGCCACAGGGATTTCTTGGAAGTCTCCACGAGCTGCGCGCTAACAACCTCACCAGGGATGACACCGGGGCAAAAAACGACTCGTCCGTCAAGGCGGCCGATACCGGACCCGCCGTGAGCCATGGTTGTAATCTCAAGTTCCACGGTGTCCATCAGGCAAGCCTAGGAGCAATCAGGCACAATGGTTCCACAACGTTGAATAAGGAGATTGACCATGGAAACTCGCGCATATGCAGTGATGGCGGAAAAAGCAGAGCTACAGCCGTGGAGTTTTGATCTCCGCAGCGTGGGCAGCCATGATGTGCAGATTGCTATTGAGTTTTCTGGTGTGTGCCATTCCGATATTCACACCGGTCGCAGCGAGTGGGGTGACGTGCACTTTCCTTGCGTTCCTGGTCATGAAATCGTCGGACGCGTAAGCGAAGTTGGTGCTGGGGTAACCACGTTCACCGTGGGTCAGCGGGTGGGCGTTGGGGTTTATGTTGACTCGTGCCGCACCTGTGCCAACTGTCTTTCCGGTATGAGTAACTACTGCCTAGAAGGCATGACAGGTACCTATAACACGCCGGAGCGAGATGGAAAGGGAGTCACCCAGGGCGGCTATGCCACCTCGATTGTGGTGAACCAGGGCTATGTCGTCTCGATCCCTGATGGCCTAGATCCTGCTGGGACCGCACCGCTACTGTGTGCGGGAATTACCTTGTATTCACCGCTCAAAGAATGGGGCGCCGGTCCTGGGGTGAAGGTCGGCATTATTGGCTTGGGTGGCCTTGGCCACATGGGCGTGAAATTTGCCAAGGCATTGGGTGCACACGTCACCGTGTTGTCTCACAGTGCTTCAAAAAAGGATGACGCGTTGGCCATGGGTGCTGATGAATTCCTTCTCACCAGTGACGAATCTGTTTTTGTTGACCACGCGAAGAAATTTGATTTGTTAATTAATACTGTTTCCGCACCCCTGGATCTCAACCTTTATCTTGAGCTCTTGGGCCTAGATGGCACTTTGGTGATGGTTGGCTTGTCCCCTGAGCCTTATCCCATCAAAGCCTTCTCGATGTTGGCCCAGCGACGTCGCATCGCTGGCAGCATGATTGGCCCGGTGTCACAACTTCAAGAAATGTTGAACTTTGCCGGAGAGCACAACATCCTCTCCGACGTGGAAGTGATCGACGCCAGCTACGTCAACACTTCCTGGGATCGTGTGGTCGCCAGTGATGTGCGCTACCGGTTTGTCATTGATGCAAGCACCTTCTAACCGCGATACGAGAAACCACGGCGCCTGAGAGTCCTACTGTCTGGTGGCTGCTACAAGCCCCTGGAAAATACGCACATCATCTAAGTTCTCTTCGGGGTGCCATTGCACTGCCAGGCCAAAGGGATAGTCCCTGATTTCAACGGCCTGGACTTGACCATCGAAGCCTCGGGCGGTGACCAGGAGCCGGTCAGCGACGGAGTCGATTCCTTGATGGTGATACACGGGGCCTTGGACAGTTCTTTCTCCACCCAGTAGTGAATAAAGCAGGCTTTCTGGTTCCACGGTCATCTCCTCAGGATGGAAAACACCGTCGCCGACCCGATAGCGGTCATGGCCTAAGACATCGGGGAGGTGTTGATGGAGTGTTCCACCTAGGTGGACGTTGAGCATTTGGGCGCCGCGGCAGATTCCCAGTACAGGCATTTTTCGCGCCAAAGCAACACTGAGGAGGGCATCTTCACATTCATCACGCAGGGTTTCAGAAGCTTGGGTGTGTGCTCCCAGCTCTTGCCCATAACGCTCTGGGTTAATGTCAGCTCCACCGGTCACGATGAGGGCATCGAGTCCATCAAGGAGTGCTCGTGCATCATCCGTTGTGATGGCTTGAGGGGGAAGCAACACCGCCAGTCCGCCAGCGCGTTCGACACCCGCAACATACTGAGCTGGCAAGACCGTCATTTCAGTGTCATAAAGGGTGATTTGGCCTTGGGTTCGATACGTGGTTAAGCCAACCCGGGGTTTTGTCATGGCTCTATTCTGCGCCATCAAAGCTTCTCAACGTGCGAAGAGAGGTGTCAGGTTCATCGGTTATGTTAGGCGCACACGTTAGGGGAGCAGAACACCGTGGGCGAAGCATTTATCGAGGCGCACAACCTCATCAAGACTTATCGAGCGGGCAAGAAAACTGTGGTTGCTTTAGACGGGTTATCCCTGTCTGTCCCTAAGGGCACTGTTCAAGCGCTGTTGGGTCCCAACGGGGCGGGCAAAACCACCACGGTCAAAGTCTTGACTACGTTGATCCGCCCTGATTCGGGCAGCGCGCACATCGATGGCGTTGACGTGATGGAAAACCCTGAGCGCATTCGGCGCATGATTGGGGTGAGTGGTCAGTATGCGGCAGTTGATGAAAACCTCACGGGTTTTGAAAACTTAGATATGGTCGGGCGTCTTTATCACCTGAGCCCCGCACAGTCGAAAGCAAGAGCCTTGGAACTGATCGAAATGTTTGATTTGGTCGAGGCGGCCGATCGTGTGGTCAAAGGTTTTTCAGGAGGCATGCGGCGCCGTATTGATCTTGCGGGCGCGCTGGTCGTCAATCCACCGGTGCTATTTCTCGACGAGCCCACCACAGGGCTTGACCCTCGTTCGCGTTTAGCTCTCTGGGATGTCATCAAGAGTTTGGTTGCGGGTGGGACCACCGTGTTATTGACTACCCAGTACTTGGAAGAAGCCGACCAGTTGGCTGACAACATTGCCGTCATTGATGAGGGCAAGGTTATTGCTCAGGGCAGCGGAGATGAACTCAAGTTGTTAGTTGGTGGGCAACGCGTGGAAATTACTGTTCACAATCTTGACCAGGTGGAGGCGGCGAGAAAAGTATTGGCCCGCCATGTTGATGGTGAGATCACTACCGGTGCGGATGAGCGCACCTTGGTGGGACCCGTTGTCAATGCGGCAAAGACGTTGCAAGTGGTGCTCAAAGATTTGGCCGATTCTGGTGTTGAACTAAACGATGCGGGAATGCGCAGGCCCACCCTGGATGATGTGTTCTTGCAACTAACGGGGCACAAAGTCGAATCGGTGAACGCATGAGTGGGCAGAGGGAGCTTCAAGGGACCCCAGTGAGTCGTTTTCTCTCGGACGGGTGGATTACCACCAGAAGGAATCTGCTCAAGATTCGTCGAGTGCCCGACATTCTTGTCTTCACCTTGATTCAGCCCATCATGTTCGTGTTGTTGTTCACCTATGTCTATGGCGGTGTGATCGACATCCCGGGTAGCTCGTATGTGGAGTTTCTAATGGCCGGTATTTTTGCCCAAACTGTGGTGTTTGGCTCGACCTATTCCGGATCGGCGATGGCACAGGATCTCAAAGACGGCATTATTGATCGATTCCGGACACTCCCGATGAGCCCGGCTGCGGTATTGGTGGGGCGAACCAATGGCGACATGCTCATTAACGCAAGCTCCATGGCGGTCATGATGCTCACAGGTTTCATTGTGGGCTGGCGGGTTCGCTCGAGTTTCCTGGAGGCAGTATTTGCTGTGGTCTTGTTGTTGCTCTTTGCCTACTCGTTTTCCTGGGTGATGGCCTTTATTGGCATGAGCGTGCGCAGCCCTGAAATCATCAACAATGTCTCGTTTTTGGTTCTGTTCCCCCTCACCTTTATCTCCAACGCTTTTGTCCCTTCAGATACGTTGCCCACTCCGCTGAGGGTTTTTGCCGAATGGAACCCTGTTTCTGCTCTGGTGCAGGCTGCACGGGAGCTTTTTGGGAATGTGCCAGAAGGAATTCCGGTGGGAGAAACGTGGACTGCGCAAAATCCTGTGCTGACCGTCCTAGTGGGGATGGCCGTGATGTTGGCGATCTTTGTGCCTTTGTCGATTCGTAAGTTCCAGTCGATCAGTTCTCGTTAGCGCTGGTGGGTCGATCAGCGCCCTGCTGCCGTGGGGTGGTCGGTGTGGGACGGGACTGCGTGAGTGAACCCAGTGGCGATTGCGCTTTCGATGAGGAAGTAAGACACAGATGGGGCACGACGGACGCTTTTCGGGAGTCTCGAGTAATGGTTGCTGCTGATCAGTGTCGAGAGCTGGGATAGTTTCCCTATGCCTACCGCCACGATTGTTACCTCGGTCTATCTCTCCAAAGCTGAAGCGCTAGATGTTCTCTCACAGTCTCTAGATGCTCCCTGGATCACTGATGACCCCTCTGATGTCACCCTGGCACTTGCCGAAGGTGTGCGAATCAGCATCGAGGTGCCCAAGTTTGGTGAGGACCTCCCGCTCACCCTGGATTGCCACCACGATCAAGGCGACGTATTGGAGCGGGTCATCGCGCAGGTAATGAACACCCTTGAAGAGTCTCTCGGGTGGCAGCTACACCGTATTGGCTAGGGCGTTAGACGGTTAGGCCCGCGGAAGAGGAAAGTGGTTTCACGGATACTCGCTTGGCCCAACATGAGCATCATGACTCGGGCTAGGCCCATACCGAATCCACCGTGTGCGGGCACGCCGTGGCGGAAGAAGTCAAAGTAGCCCTCTAGTTCCTCAAGGTCCATACCTTTTTCCGCGGCTTGAGCCATCAGCACGTCAATGCGGTGCTCACGTTGTGCTCCGGTGGAGATTTCCATGCCGTTGTAGAGCAGGTCGTAGGAGTTGGTCAGCGATGCGTCATCGTCATGGCGCATGTGATAGAACGGGCGGATCGACGAATCGTAATCTGTGACAAAAACGAAAGGACTACCGGTCGTCTCCAGGAAGTGGGCACACAATCGGCGCTCTGCTTCTGGGTCCAAGTCGCCATCTTGGCGCGG
>LIAY01000065.1 GCA_001438965.1 Microbacteriaceae bacterium BACL25 MAG-120322-bin65
AGCCAGAACCGCTCAAGCTTCCTTGAGAACCTGCAGAAGGGTCAAGTCCGCAAGGGTGTTGTGTCGTCAATCGTGAACTTCGGTGCGTTCGTTGATCTGGGCGGTGTGGACGGTTTGGTTCACGTCTCCGAACTCAGCTGGAAGCACATCGAACACGCCAGCGAAGTTGTTGAGGTTGGTCAGGAAGTCACCATTGAGGTGCTCGAGGTCGACATGGACCGCGAGCGAGTTTCTCTCTCGCTCAAGGCCACTCAGGAAGACCCCTGGCAGGTATTCGCTCGAACTCACGCCATCGGACAGATTGCACCGGGAGCTGTTACCAAACTGGTTCCCTTCGGCGCATTCGTTCGTGTTGCTGACGGTATCGAGGGCCTCGTTCACATTTCTGAACTCTCTGACAAGCACATCGAGCTCGCTGAGCAGGTTGTCTCCACAGGTGACCAGGTCTTCGTCAAAATCATTGACATCGACTTGGAGCGTCGTCGGATCTCCCTCTCGATCAAGCAAGCTAACGAGGGTGTAGATGCTGAGGGTAGCGACTTTGATCCCGCTCTCTACGGCATGCCCACCGAGTATGACGACAAAGGCAACTACGCCTACCCGGATGGCTTCAATTCCGAAACAGGCGAATGGCTTGATGGCTTTGACGACCAGCGCAAGGTGTGGGAGCAGCAGTACGCTGACGCACAGGCTCGCTGGGAATCACACAAAATCCAGGTTGCCCACATGGCGGCCATGGTCATCGAGCCCATTGAGCACACAGAGGAGGCTGGCGATTCTTCCCCAGCGCCATCTGAGCAAGCTGTGCAGGCAGGAACACTGGCAGATGATGAAGCACTGGCAGCCCTGCGTGACAAGCTCGTCGGTTCAGCCGAGTAAAGGTCTCAAGCTTGGGCGTCGCGCGATTAGTCGCCTGACGCCCAAGCTTCGCATCGTTATGCTGGGCGCATGAGCGTAGTTGCCCTCACCGGTGGCGTTGCGGCAGGTAAGTCGACCGTTACAGAGGTACTTCGCGGGTGTGGAGCCTTCGTTATTGACGCCGATCAACTTGCTCGTCAGGCGGTAGTCCCAGGCTCCGCCGCGTTAGAGGCTATTGTCGCAAGATTTGGCTCCAACGTGCTGTTGGATTCTGGTGAACTAAACCGCGCCGGTTTAGGTTCCCTCGTGTTTGGTAATCCCGAAGCGTTGGCAGATCTCAACGCCATTGTGCACCCGCAGGTTCGAGCCCTCTATGGCAAGGCGGTATCTGCCGCACTGGGCGCATACCCCGACCGGGTGCTGGTTTATGACGTGCCCTTGTTGGCTGAGGCCCGATCAGCGGCCGAGTTTGACCTGGTGGTGGTCGTGGATACGCCGGCAGAGCAACGCGTTTCTCGCCTGATGGATCAGCGTGGTTTGTCCCTGGAGGAGGCCACCGCTCGGGTAGCGGCACAGGCAACTGACGCACAAAGGTTGGCGCATGCGGACGTTGTCTTGGATTCCTCGCAGTCCCTCGCGCAAACCAAGTTAGCTGCCCGGGCGCTCTATGACGCCCTCAAAGCCGCCTGGCCTGCGAAGCTCGATACGGTCGCTCGGATGTTTCCGAGCTCAGCCTCCTAGGCTGGGTCTATGGATGCCACTCGCGCTTTTCGCCCCTTTGAGGTGGTTTCTGACTACACGCCCAGTGGTGATCAACCCCGAGCATTGGACCAACTAGAGAGTCGTATCCTGGCCGGGGAATCAGATGTTGTGCTCCTAGGTGCCACAGGGACCGGCAAATCAGCTACTACGGCCTGGCTAATCGAACGTTTGCAACGACCGGCTCTGGTCTTGGCGCACAACAAGACGCTGGCAGCGCAGTTGGCCACCGAGTTACGTGACATGCTGCCCTACAACGCCGTGGAATATTTTGTCTCCTATTACGACTACTACCAGCCTGAGGCCTACGTTCCTCAAACAGATACGTTCATCGAGAAAGACAGCTCCGTAAACGCAGAGGTGGAACGCCTGCGCCACTCGACGACTAATTCACTTCTGAGTCGTCGTGACGTTGTGGTGGTCTCAACAGTGTCATGTATTTACGGTCTCGGGGCGCCCGAAGACTACTTCGAGGCTATGGTTCCGCTCCAGGTTGGACAAACGATTTCCCGTGAGGAACTCATCAAGGCTTTCGTTCAAATGCAATATCAACGCAATGACATTGCGTTTGAGCGGGGCACGTTCCGTGTTCGTGGCGACACGATTGACATCATCCCAGTGTATGAAGAACTCGCTCTGCGCATTGAGATGTTTGGCGACCAGATTGATTCGTTGAGCGCTTTGCACCCTCTAACGGGGGAGACGCTGAGCAGGGAGGAGACCATCAGTGTCTTTCCGGCAACCCACTATGCAGCATCGCCAGAGGTGATGAAGCGGGCAGTGGGCACAATTCGGGAAGAATTGGAGATTCGGGTTAGCGAACTGGAATCAGCCAATCGGCTTTTGGAAGCACAACGGCTTCGGATGCGCACCACCTACGACTTGGAAATGATCGAACAGCTGGGCTTTTGCTCGGGGATTGAAAACTACTCACGCCATATTGATGGTCGCGCACCCGGCGAAGCGCCGAGCTGCTTGTTGGATTACTTTCCAGAAGACTTTTTGACGGTCATCGATGAGTCCCATGTCACCGTGCCACAGATTGGTGGCATGTCCGAAGGGGATGCCTCACGTAAGCGCACTCTGGTGGAGCACGGTTTTCGCCTGCCCAGCGCCATGGACAATAGGCCCCTGCGCTTTGCAGAGTTCCTTGCGCGTTCGGGTCAAAAGCTCTATCTCTCGGCAACCCCTGGCCGCTATGAGCTGGGGATCACTGATGGGGTGGTGGAGCAGATTATTCGCCCCACCGGCTTGGTTGATCCCCAGATTTTAGTTAAACCAGTCGAAGGTCAAATTGATGACCTGCTCGAGCAAATCCGAATTCGAGTGGAGCGCAACGAACGCGTATTGGTCACCACCTTGACCAAGAAAATGTCGGAAGACCTCACCGACTTCCTCGATGACGCCGGGGTCAAGGTTCGTTATCTACACTCGGATGTCGACACGTTACGCCGGGTTGAGCTGCTTACAGAGCTGCGCGCCGGCGTCTATGACGTCTTAGTTGGCATCAACTTGCTAAGAGAAGGTCTCGACCTCCCCGAGGTTTCGCTAGTGGCCATCCTCGATGCCGATAAGGAAGGATTCCTGCGCTCGAGCACCTCACTGATTCAAACAATCGGTCGCGCCGCCAGAAACGTCTCCGGTGAAGTTCACATGTATGCCTCAAAAGTGACCAGGTCGATGGCGCAGGCTATTTCCGAGACGGAACGCCGCCGGGAGCGCCAAATCGAATACAACACGGAGCATGGAATTAATCCAACCCCTCTGCGTAAAAAGATCGCCGATATAACTTCGGTCTTGGCCCGCGAGAAGGTCGATTCTGACGAGCTACTCGCCGGAGCGAAACCGAGCGCTGGAGAAGGATTCGCCAGGCCAACCAGGCTCAAAGGCGGACACGAGGAGCTCACCGGTCTCATTTCCACTCTGACCGATCAGATGATGCTGGCTTCGGGTGAGTTGAAGTTTGAGCTGGCGGGGAAATTGCGCGACGAAGTCCGCGAGCTGAAAAAGGAACTACGGGAGCTCACCAACGCAAAAGCGTAGGGCGAACACGAAGGATTAGCGCATCATGACTGCCTACACTGGTGGGCGTGCCCATCGAGATTCCCACCACAGATTCTGTCCTCCATGTCAAGGGAGCACGGGTTCACAATCTAAAAAATGTTGATGTCACGATTCCCCGTGACTCACTGGTTGTCTTCACGGGATTGTCCGGGTCCGGTAAATCCTCCCTCGCCTTTGACACAATTTTTGCTGAAGGCCAACGTCGTTATGTTGAATCTCTCTCTGCCTATGCCCGACAGTTTCTCGGCCAGGTTGACCGCCCTGACGTTGATGTCATCGAAGGGCTAAGCCCTGCTGTCTCCATCGATCAGAAGTCGACGAACCGTAATCCCCGCTCAACCGTGGGAACTATCACCGAAATCTACGACTATCTGCGTCTTCTGTGGGCCAGAACAGGGGTTCCCCACTGCGTGGAATGTGGGCAGCCGATCAAGCGACAGAGCGTTCAAAGCATCGCCGATACGATCATGCGAAACGACGAAGGTTGGCGGTTTCAGGTCCTCGCACCGGTAGTCGCTGGGCGCAAAGGTGAATTTGTTGATCTGCTTCGAAGCCTCAACTCCCAGGGGTACGCCAGAGCGCGCATTGATGGTGAGATCGTTACCCTCCAAGATCCGCCGAAACTAGCGAAGACTAAGAAGCACGATATTGATGTGGTCATCGATCGCCTCGTGATGGGCCCAGACGTACTGGGCCGACTGACCGATTCGCTCGAAACAGCGTTAAAGCTCTCTGATGGGACGGTGACTCTCCACGCCGTCGACACTGACGACTACCAAAGTTTCAGTGAAAAACTGAGCTGTCCGAGTGGCTGCACCGTGTCGCTCACCGAAATTGAGCCGCGCACTTTCTCGTTTAACTCACCCTTTGGCGCATGCCCGGGCTGTTCCGGGCTTGGATTCACCATGGCGGTAGATCCGATTATGGTGATTAGCGATGCCGAGCTCAGCATCGCTGATGGCGCGATTGCGCCGTGGACTCAAGGCGGTAAAGGTCTTTATGGTTACTTCTCTAACCTGCTCGCCAGCCTCGCTGAGGAATTGGACTTTTCTCTTGATACGCCCTGGAGTGAGCTCTCGGAGGATGTTCGTAATGCAGTTTTGCACGGCAACAATTTTGAATTGACCGTTCGCTACCGGAACCGCTTCGGTCGCGATGTTAAATATTCCAGCGGTTTTGAGGGAGTTATTCCCTACATTGAGCGAAAGTTCCACGAAACGGATAGCGAATGGAGCAAACAGCGTTTTTCTGACTACTTGAGAGAAATCAGGTGCTCGGCTTGCGAGGGCAAACGTCTCAAGCCCGAAATTCTGGCGGTCCTGGTGGGCGGTTTGTCCATTTCCGATGTCGCGGATATGAGCCTCAGCGAAGCCCACCATTTCATGCAGGGTTTGGAGCTTTCCGAGCGAGACCATGCCATAGCAGCCCCCATTCTTCGTGAGATTAAAGCCCGACTGGAGTTTTTGCTCGAGGTGGGTCTCAATTACTTGAGCTTGTCGCGCGCAGCCGGGTCACTATCCGGTGGTGAGGCACAACGGATTCGCCTGGCTACCCAAATTGGGTCGGGGCTCACCGGTGTCCTCTACGTATTAGATGAACCGAGCATTGGCCTGCACCAACGTGACAACCGTCGCCTTATTGACACCCTGATCAAACTTCGTGATTTGGGTAACACCCTGATCGTGGTCGAGCATGACGAGGAAACCATTCACACGTCGGACTGGGTTGTTGATATTGGACCCGGTGCCGGGGAATACGGCGGAGAGGTTGTCCACTCTGGCACGGTTGCGTCCTTGCTCACCGAGGAGCGCTCCATCACGGCTGGTTATCTGACAAAGAAATCCAGAGTGGTAGAACCACGCGAACGCAGAAAAGTCGACCCCACTCGCCAACTCGTCGTCGAGGGTGCCAGGGCCAACAATCTCGACAACATCACTGTTGAAATTCCGCTGGGAGTTTTTGTCGCGGTCACGGGGGTGAGCGGGTCCGGGAAATCGTCACTGGTTAACGACATCGTCTATCGTTCCTTAGCTAACACTCTCAACGGGGCGAGGCACGTACCTGGTTTGCACACCCGGATTAGGGGCGTAGATCAGCTCGACAAGATTGTTCACGTGGACCAAGCACCCATTGGTCGCACCCCTCGAAGCAACCCTGCAACGTACACGGGAGTGTTTGACAAGATCAGGACCCTATTCGCTCAGACGCCTGAAGCCAAAATGCGAGGATATCAACCGGGCCGGTTTAGTTTTAACGTCAAAGGTGGCCGCTGCGAGAATTGCTCGGGCGATGGGACTATCACCATTGAAATGAACTTTCTTCCTGATGTGTACGTCGATTGTGAAGTGTGTCACGGTGCTCGCTACAACCGCGAGACACTGCAGGTCCACTACAAAGGCAAGACGATCGCTGACGTTTTAGACATGCCTATTAGTGAGGCGGCGGAATTTTTCGAACCCATCACCGCCATTCACCGCTATTTGCAAACATTGGTTGATGTCGGTCTCGGTTATGTGCGCCTTGGCCAGTCAGCCACCACGCTTTCTGGCGGGGAGGCGCAACGAGTCAAATTAGCCACGGAGCTTCAACGGCGCTCCACCGGGCGCACCATCTACGTTCTCGATGAACCCACAACCGGCTTGCACTTCCACGATGTGCGCAAACTCCTTGATGTGCTCCAGGGGCTTGCCGACAAGGGCAACACGGTGGTCGTTATTGAACACAATCTTGACGTCATCTCTTCCGCGGACTGGGTTATCGATTTGGGACCCGAGGGCGGGGGCGGCGGCGGTGCCATTGTGGCGCAAGGAACCCCCGAAGCGATCGT
>LIAY01000066.1 GCA_001438965.1 Microbacteriaceae bacterium BACL25 MAG-120322-bin65
TAGAAGCTCCCGGTGAAGCGCCCAATAAGCCTGATATGGAACCATCGGCGCTGGTCACGACTTCGGTGCCAAACTGTAATACACCGACTTTCTTTGCATCCGGTTTGATCACCTGGACCCGTTGTCCGGCGGTTTGTTCATACCAATCCTCAGGGTCGGCGCTGGGATAGAACTCCCACAGGGCTTGAATTTTTTGTGCCCTGGTAGCCACCAGTTCCTTCACCAGGTAGGTAACCAAAGAGAAATTCTGCAGCCCAACAGCCAACATCGGAACAATGTTGTGCCACTTGATAGAGGCAAAAAGGTCGAGCCAGGAACCGTATTTCAAAAATTTTGGCGTGAATCCGGCATAGGGGCCAAACAGCAAGCTTGTCTCGCCATCGACCACCCGTGTGTCCAAATGGGGCACTGACATTGGTGGTGCCCCCACACTCGCCTTGCCATACACCTTGGCCTTGTGTCGACTGGCGACATCAGGGTCATCGCAACGCAACCAGACACCGCTAACGGGGAATCCGCCATAACCGCGGATTTCTTTGATACCTGATTTTTGCAGCAGGTTGAGTGAGATCCCACCTGCTCCCACAAAGACAAATGGTGCCACCGCTTCTGAAGGCGTGTGGCCAATTTCTGAACGCATGGCAACCTGCCACGTTCCAGATTTTAGTTTTTTCAGGCCAGTCACGCGATGCTCTGTCAGAACCTTTGCTCCCCCAGACTGAAGGCGCTCCATTAGGGAGTGCGCTAGAGCGCCAAAATCAACGTCACTCCCGGAGACAAAACGTGTGGCGGCCATGGGCTCGCCCTTTTCGCGTCCATCAATGAGCAGCGGTGCCCAGGAGGCAATGACCATGGGATCATCACTAAATTCGAGCCCCAGAAACAAGGGGTGATCTTTCAGTGCGTTCCATCGCGCTCGCAGATATTCCACATTGTCCACACCCCACACAAAGCTCATGTGAGGGGATGGATGAAGGAAAGTTTGGGGGTTAGGAACCCGACCTGTGGTTACTAACCACGACCAAAACTGTCGAGAAACCTGAAACTGTTCGTTCACTTTGACAGCACTGTCAATCGCTATCGAGCCATCGGGGAGTTGCGGTGTGTAATTGAGCTCACACAAAGCAGAGTGCCCAGTGCCAGCGTTATTCCAAGCGTTAGAGCTTTCTTCGCCAATCCCGGCGCGCTTTTCAACAACCAGAATTTTCCACGAAGGCTCAAGCTCGTGTATCAAAGTGCCCAGTGTGGCACTCATGATGCCCCCACCGACCAGAATTGCATCGAAATTTTCGCTCACAGAGACAAGTCTAGGCCAGAGAGCTAGGCACCTAAACTGACTAGGTGAGCCAACTCTCGAGCTTTTCTAAGCCTTTATGGCTCGTACTTGTCGCTACGGGATTAGTAGGCGGTCTTTTCTCTGGCCTCTTCGGAGTCGGTGGCGGTGTGTTGATGGTTCCCCTGCTGCTGTGGTGGTCAGGCATGGACCAACGCCGAGCAAACGCGACCTCGTTACTGGCCATTACCCCCGCTGCATTGGTGGGCGCCATAAGTTACGGATTAGGTGGAGTTTTCGAATGGCTGCCGGCCATTTTTGTTGCAGTGGGAAGCATTGCCGGTGCTCAAATCGGCGCGCGAATTTTGACAAAAATCCCGCTGCTGCCGCTGAGGTGGGCCTTCATTACTTTTATTCTGATCTCCAGTGTGATGTTATTCCTGCAAATTCCCAACCGAGAGAGCTCCTTCGATGTGTCGTTACCAACCGCTCTGCTTCTGGTGGAAATGGGTCTGGTCATGGGGGTTGCCGCGGGACTCCTCGGCATAGGTGGGGGGATTATCCTCACTCCCGCACTGATGATTTTTCTCGGCCAAAGTGACTTAGTGGCCAAAAGCGTTTCCCTGTTAGCGATGGCGCCAGGGGCGCTTAGCGGAAGTATCTCCCACCTGCGGCTCAAGAATGCGTCCCTGCGAGATGGCCTATGGATCGCCCTTGGTGCCGTCATCACCGCACCAGTGGGTTCTTATTTTGCTTTTTTGCTCAGCCCCCGCTTGGCCTCGGTGCTCTTTGGCCTGCTCACCGTTTTTGTTGCCACCAATTTGATCATTGGTGTGGTGCGAAAACCCAAAACTCTCTAAACCCTAGACGCCACAATTTCTGCGATCTGAACAGCATTGAGCGCAGCGCCTTTGCGCAGGTTGTCATTGCTCACAAAGAGTGCGAGTCCGCGATTATCGGGGACTCCTTCGTCTTGGCGAATACGACCCACAAAACTGGGGTCCTTGCCCGCCGCTTTCAACGGGGTGGGCACATCCATCAAAGAAACGCCAGGAGCTGCGGCAAGAATTTCTCGTGCCTCTTCTGGGGTGATCGACTTATCGAATTCGGCATTGATCTGAAGGGAATGCCCGGTGAAAACCGGCACCCGCACACAGGTTCCACTAACAAGTAGCTCAGGGAGCCCCAAAATCTTCCGGCTCTCGTTGCGCAACTTCTTTTCCTCATCCGTTTCACCCAAACCGTCATCCACCAAATTCCCCGCGAGAGGAATGACGTTAAAAGCAATCGGCTCTGGGAACACTTCGGGAGTGCCCATCGAAACAGCGTCGCCATCGTGGATGAGCCCCAAGAGGTCGCCTTCAGAAGATCTTTTCACCTGGTTGGCCAACTCGGTTCCACCAGACAAGCCCGCACCAGAAACAGCTTGATAGGTCGACACAATAAGGCGCCGGAGTGAAGCCACATCGTGAAGAGCCTTGAGCGCTGGCATCGCGGCCATCGTCGTGCAGTTCGGATTAGCAATGATGCCTTTGGGAAGATTGATTGTTGCCTCAGGATTTACCTCGGCCACCACCAAGGGAACCTCGGGATCCATCCGCCAGCCGCTGGAATTATCAATAACGATGACCCCGGCCCCAGCAAATCGGGGAGCTTGCTCCTTAGATAGCGTCGCCCCGGCACTAAAGATCGCAATATCTAAGCCCGTTGGATCAGCGGTTGCCGCATCTTCGATAACAACGGTTTTGCCCCCAAAGCTAAGTTTTGTGCCAGCGCTGCGTGCCGAAGCGAAAAACCGGACAGAGGTGAGGGGGAAATTCCGCTCCAGAAGCAATTTTCTGACAACCTGACCAACTTGGCCCGTGGCGCCCACGACGCCCAGGGAGACCATTAGCGACCCGTTCCTGCATGCACAGTGGCGTCGGTGTCACCATCAAGCCCAAACGCGGTGTGCACAGCTAGAACCGCGTCAGAAAGAATCTCCTCACGCATAATGACCGAGATGCGAATTTCACTGGTGGAGATCATTTCAATGTTGATGCCAGCACCCGATAACGCTGTGAACAATTGGGCAGAAACCCCCGCATTAGTCCGCATTCCAGCACCCACCACGGACAAACGCCCGATGTGGTCGTCATAGATAAGCGACTCAAAACCAGAATCAGCTTTCGCTGCCTCCAGTGCTTCCATGGCTTTGGGGCCATCTTCCTTGGGCAGGGTGAAAGAGATGTCAGTTTGACCGGTGTCGTGAACGGAAACGTTTTGAACAATCAGGTCAATATTTGCCCCGGCAGTGGCAACGATCGTGAAAATCCCGGCGGCTTTGCCAGGAATGTCTGGCACACCCACCACTGTAATTTTTGCTTCGCTGGTATCTCCGGTCACTCCGGCAACAATCGACTCTTCCACTGTTTCTCCCTCGCTGGCTTCAGAAATCCAGGTTCCTGATTCTTGCGTAAATGACGATCGAATGTGCAGGCTAACCCCGTGGCGCCTGGCAAATTCAACTGCACGAACATTGATGACCTTCGCACCGGCAGAGGCCAATTCCAACATTTCTTCATAACTGACGCGATCGAGCTTCCGTGCTTTCTTTACCACCCGAGGATCAGCGCTAAAGACGCCATCAACATCGGTATAAATCTCGCATACTTCAGCGCCCATGACCGCGGCTAGCGCAACAGCGGTCGTATCGGATCCACCTCGGCCCAGGGTTGTGATATCCCGAGAATCATGATTAAAGCCCTGGAAACCGGCGACAATGGCAATAGCGCCCTCATCTAGTGCTTGGCGGATTCTTGTCGGGGTTACATCCACAATTCGAGCACGACCGTGCTGGGCATCAGTCTTCATCCCCGCTTGGCTTCCGGTGAAAGACCTCGCGTCAAAACCTAAACCACGGATTGCCATCGCCAGTAACGACATAGAAATACGCTCACCGGTAGTGAGCAACATGTCCATTTCTCTGGAATCCGGGGTGCCACTGACCTGATTAGCCAAATCAATCAAGTCATCAGTGGTGTCACCCATTGCCGAGACGGTGACCACCACATCGTGGCCAGCCTTTTTGGTTTCAATAATGCGAGCTGCGACGCGTCTAATGCTTTGTGCATCGGCAACAGACGAGCCGCCATATTTCTGCACAATCAGACTCACGATGTCACTCCAGCCCCCACGGTGACCGCAATGACGGCCAAGAACAACCCAATTCTATCGCCCCTTGGTGAGTTCATCACTGGGAGACCTAAGAAAAGGTTCGGCGCCCTTCAAGAGCGCGACCGAGCGTAACCTCATCGGCGTACTCCAGGTCACCACCGACTGGCAATCCGCTGGCCAAACGGGTAACTCTAAGGCCTGGTTGAACCAGCAAACGAGAAAGGTAGGTGGCCGTTGCCTCTCCCTCCAAATTGGGATCGGTGGCAACGATAACTTCAGAAACACTCGCATCGGAAAGCCTGGTCAATAATTCACTAATGCGCAGATCATCGGGTCCAACCCCATCAATGGGACTAATGGCGCCACCTAGGACGTGATACAAACCACGATATTCTCGTGTGCGCTCGATGGCGAGAACATCTTTGGCTTCTTCCACCACACAAATCATCGAAGTGTTGCGTTTGGCGTCGGAACAAAAACCACAGGTGTCGCTATCCGAAATCATCCCGCAGATCTGACAAAACCGAACTTTTGCGCGAACCGTTTCGAGTAAATCGGACAATCTTGTGGGATCAAAAGTTTGGTTTTGGACGATAAAGAAGGCGATGCGCTGGGCTGATTTGGGGCCAACACCAGGTAGCTTGCCAAACTCGTCAATCAGGTCTTGAACTATGCCCTCATACATGCTTAGCGCTCATCCGAATCTGCCACGGGGTGCTCTGAAATGAGTTGCCCACCTAAGATCTCTCTGATAACTGATTCGCCAATTTGTGACTGGCTTGCCGTCGTTGGTGCCGGTTCTTCTGGCTCCTCCACTACCTCGGGCGTGACATCTTGACTCTCAACTGCCTGCTCGGCGTGAGGTGGTGACACCGTGGGCCATGAAGCAGGTGGCGCGGGGGCCTCTTCAACAGGGTGGGCGAGCGCAGCGGTGGGTAATTCTTGGGCTTTAAAGCGAACTCGGTGACCTGTTACCGCCATGATGGCCTCTCGAACCACTTCGGCATTAGCTGGTAGTCCTGGGCCTTGTGACTTCTTCAGCACGTCTGCACTAGTTAGCGATGGGAAACCAATGGTGACAACGTCATCAACAAGCCCCATGATTTCGGTGCCCACCATTGCTGTCCAGACGGTGCGCTTCTTTTCGGCAATGGCCTCCACGATGGCCGTCCAAGAGGTTTCCATCAGGGCTAAGGTCAGCGGCTCCGCAGGCGGTTGGGGAGTCTTTGCCTCAGGCTCATCTGCAGGCGTTACTTCAGCTATAGGAGTGGGCTCGGCAGGCGTCCGAGTTTCAGCGGGCGCCCTTGCCGCTGGCGTGGACATCACCGGTGGATGGGCGCCGGGTGCGACCACCAGCAACCTGGCAATGAGGAGTTCCAGATGCAGCTTGGGTGATGTGGCACCTGTCATAGACCCCAGCGCTTTACTCATGGCATCGGCAATCTGGGAGAGTCTGGCGCTGCCCAGAGACTGTGAAATTTTTTGCATGACTTCGCGCGAGGCGGCGCCGGAGCCCGGAAGCAAGTCAGCGGCCGCTGAACCGGCGGCGTCCACAATAATCAAATCCCGCACATAATCCAGTAGGTCTTCTGCGAACCGGCGGGGATCTTGTCCAGTGTGGATGACCTTGTCGAGGGCAACAAACGATCCTGGGCCATCACCCGCAGCGACGGCGCTGATAACTTCAGCTAAAAGCTCACCATGGGTGTACCCGAGTAAGCCAACGGCGCGGTCATAGGTCACAGTCTTATCCGCTGAGCCGGCGATGAGCTGATCGAGCACCGAGAGAGTGTCTCGAACTGACCCGCCACCAGAGCGAACAACGAGAGGCAAAACCCCCTGTTCAACTTCAACACCCTCACTGGTGCATAAGCCCTCAATATAGGAAAGAAGCTCTGCAGGGGGGAC
>LIAY01000067.1 GCA_001438965.1 Microbacteriaceae bacterium BACL25 MAG-120322-bin65
CCCAGAAGGCTTTTCTAGAGCAATGGATGATGACTTAGGAATTCCCGAGGCTCTGGCCATCCTGCATGATGCCACCCGGCACGGAAACCAGGCTCTGGATAACAACGAGATGACAGAGGCCGCAACACTGGCGCAGTCGGTGAGAGCAATGCTGGCGGTATTAGGTCTAGACCCCTTGGATGCAATCTGGCACGCAGATGCGGGGGCTTCAGCGACCGTGTTGGATTCGTTAGTGGAATCTGTACTCGCACTTAGGTGGCAAGCTAAGGCTGACAAAGATTTTGCTCAGTCTGATGCGCTGCGCGATGTGCTTGAGGGCGCAGGGATCGATGTTTTCGATGCATCCACACAGAGCACCTGGAGTATTCGTGGCTAAAAAGGGACACCCGTCAGCACGCAAGGCAAAGAAACCGCCAACCACGGGGACCGGCGGTCACGGTCGGCGCGCTCTCGAAGGTAAAGGGCCAACCCCTAAAGCAGAGGACCGATCGTGGCATCCAGCAGGAAAGCGTAAGGCGGCAAAAGAGCGCCTAGATACGGCTAAAGCCCGTCACGGTTCGACCACACCATCCTCAGTGCGCAGGCCAGTTCGTCCCTTGGTTTCCGATGGTGAACTCGTCACCGGTAGAAATGCTGTCATCGAAGCTTTGCGGGCAAAAATTCCTGCCACAACACTGCACCTAGCGACCAAAATCGACATGGATGATCGGGTGAGGGAATCCTTAGCGCTTGCCAACAAGCGAGGAATCCCGCTACTGGAGATTCCTCGACCAGAGCTAGACCGTATCGCCGGGAAGGACACGGTTCACCAGGGGATTGCATTGAGCGTTCCTGCGTATCAGTATCCACATCCTCTAGAGCTTGCCGAAAAGGCCGAAAAAGGATCAACGCCACCGATTTTTGTCGCACTCGATGGCATTACCGATCCGCGAAACTTAGGTGCCATTGTTCGCTCTGTGGCAGCATTTGGCGGCTCCGGGGTGATTGTTCCTAAGCGTCGATCTGCCGGTGTTACGGCCACGGCGTGGAAAACTTCGGCGGGAGCCATCGCGAGAACGCCGGTGGCCCTAGCGGCAAATCTCACGCAAACGTTGAAGGCTTTCCAAGAGCGCGGCTATTTTGTGGTGGGCCTTGATGGGGGTGCCGAAGGGTTTGTCCCTGGGGCCGATATTGCTGATGCACCGCTGGTGATCGTGGTGGGCAGTGAAGGTAAAGGCCTCTCCAAGCTTGTTACCGAAACCTGCGACCTGATTCTCAGCATCCCTATTTCGAATAAAGCTGAAAGCTTGAACGCGGGTATTGCTGCCAGTGTCGTGTTGTACGAGGTGGCTAGGCAGCGTTTTAGCAAGAAAAAGTCCTAAACCCGATCGCGCCAGTTCACCTCGATGGTGGGGTTGGGTAGCGTTATGGCTTCGGTGGGTGGGCCGGTAATCAGCGCTTCGTCCCGACGGTGTTGCAGTACTTCTTCGATGTACGAGGCGACGCTTTCCTTGAGCGGGACATCCCGATCTTCTCTTTGCGATCGCCCGCTGCGGTGCTCGAGCCACTGGTGGAAAATCTCCGCCGCTTCTAGCTTTCCCCGGTATTCGCGAGGAATTGCCCTGATCACTTTGTCATAGACCTCAGAGAGCCATTCGTGAGCGACCATTTCTTCATCAACATCATCGTCGGGATAGCGAAGTGCGCGAAAAGAATCCAGGTCGTTGAGTAACCGTCGTGCCTGGTTTTCCCCTGCGTCAATGCCGGTGAGGCGCAACAGGCGCCTGGTGTGGTGGCCGGCGTCCACAACTTTGGGTTGAATATTGAGCCGAGTGCCCGAGTCATCGCTCGAGATGGTGAGGTTTTCAATATCGAAACCTAGTTGGTTGAGCCGTTGAACGCGCTCCGAAATTCGCCAGCGCTCCGACTGGTCGAAACTTTCCCAGCCCGTTAGCTCATTCCAGAGGGACCGATACGAGTTAAGAATTGAGGTTGCGATTGCAACAGGGTCAATATCTTCATCCAGTCGTCCGCCAGCTTGCAGATCGAGCAATTCACCTGCGACGTTGACCCGAGCGATTTCTAAGTCGTTTTCTCTCTGACCATCGGACAGGCTCCCGGGCATCAGCTCACCTGTTTCGGCATCGACCAAATAGGCGGCAAAAGATCCGGCGTCTCGACGAAAAAGAGTATTGGATAGGGACACGTCCCCCCAGAAGAAGCCGACAATATGGAGGCGAACGAGTAACACAGCTAGAGCGTCAGCAAAGCGGGTCGCCGTGTCTGGCCGCAAAGTTTGCGAATACAGAGCTCGATACGGCAGCGAGAAGCGCAGGTGCCGGGTCACGAGAGCAGTGGGGAGAGCCTCACCGTGCTTATCAAGGCGACCGGAAACAATGGCCACAGGCTCAACGCACGGGACATCGAGGCGGTCCAATTTGCGGAGCATGTCGTATTCACGAATAGCCAGCGCCTCTGTGGTTTCTTTGACCGCCACAATATGTTTTCCCATGTGGATAAAGCGCACCACATGTCGCGAAATGCCTTTAGGTAGCGCCGCGACGGTGTCTTGGGGCCACTTTTCTAGTGGCCTATCCCAGGGCAGCTCAAAAAGCTCCGGGCTCACCACTGAGGACGTGATGGAGAGGGAAGCGGCCATAGCTAAAGCTCCTCTTTCATAGGTGTGGGGTCACCAGTACCTACTGGTGACCCCACATTAGGACTACCTAGGATTTCGGAGAGATTGCCTCTTTGGTGAGGCGAATTCCACTGGATGTGTCGAACACGTGCAGGTGGTGCTCTATGGGGAGCAGAGTAATTTTGTCACCGGCAACAGGGTGGTCCCTGCCATCGACTCGAACGACCATTTCAATGGTTTCGCCATTGACTTCGGCGCTTGCATAGAGGTAACCATCGGCACCGAGTTCCTCCACGAGATCCACGGTTGCCTGCAGGCCCTTGCCCGTGGAAGACACGTTCAAGTCTTCTGGTCGGATTCCCACCGTCACACGTGAACCGGTGGCTCCAGCGAGTGTGGTGCGGTCAACCTTGACGGTGGCGGATCCAAACTGGACCCCGCCATCGACAACATCTGTATCAAAGAGGTTCATAGCTGGTGAGCCAATGAAGCCAGCAACGAAAGCGTTGGCAGGAGCCTCGTAGAGGTCTCTTGGGGTACCCACTTGTTGCAGCACACCATCTTTCAAAACCGCAATGCGATCACCCATGGTGAGTGCCTCGGTCTGATCGTGGGTGACATAAACCGTCGTCACACCCAGGCGACGCTGGAGGGACGCGATTTGGGTCCTTGTCTGAACCCGAAGCTTGGCGTCCAAGTTCGAAAGAGGCTCATCCATGAGGAACACTTGAGGCTCACGCACAATCGCACGACCCATTGCCACACGCTGGCGTTGGCCACCAGAAAGAGCCTTGGGCTTACGGTCCAAATAGGGTTCCAGGTCAAGAAGCTTTGCGGCTTGCAGAACACGAGTGGCGCGCTCATCCTTGTTGATGCCGGCGATTTTGAGCGCAAAACCCATATTTTCTGCCACGGTCATGTGGGGGTAGAGCGCATAGTTTTGGAACACCATGGCTATGTCACGGTCTTTGGGTGCGACATCGGTGACATCGCGATCTCCAATGAGGATGCGGCCACTGTCAATTTCTTCCAGACCCGCGAGCATTCTCAGGGACGTGGATTTTCCACAGCCTGAGGGGCCCACCAGGACTAGAAACTCGCCATCGTTGACGGTGAGATCGAGAGCATCAACCGCCGGGGCGGTGGTTCCCGGGTAGATGCGACTTGCTTTATCAAACGTCACTGACGCCATTTTTTTCTCCTTCACCGGCAGGTACGTGCCGGACGATCCGTTGTGATGGATGTTCTCTTGGCTCACCGCTGAGCTAGAAGAACAGCTCACAGTATGCCATCAGAACGCCATCGTGCCTAGTGTCGCCAGCCTGCAAGCGTTAGACCAGTTAGCCCAAATAGCCCTAGTCAAGCTTCTCGGGTTAGAATGATGAGCTGGAGATCACGCCCGGGCGTGTTCTTAGCAAAAGTCTGTCACCATGGGTGGCGCACGTGTACCCGCCCGTAGGGCCAGTCGTTGAAAGAGAAGAATTTAATGAGTGCTGCAGAGTCGCGCCCGACAAAAAACCAAAAACGTCAAGACGCTAGGGACAAAGCTCGAGCGCTTCGCGAAAAACAATCTAAGAACACTAAGCGCAACAAGGTTTTGACCCAGGCCTCGTTGGCTATCGGAGTTGTCGGCGTTATCGCGCTTGTCACTGTTTTCATCATTTCTTCATTGCGTCCGCCAGGGCCTGGACCAGCAAACATGCAAAGCGATGGCATCACCATTGGCGAAGGCCTCAATGCACTTCGCACCCCAGCTTTATTGCCCGATGAGGCTCCCACCCCGACCGAGCCCAATGCCAACGGTGTTCCAGCGATCAGCATTTTTATTGATTACTCCTGCCCTGCCTGCGCTCAGTTTGAATCCAATTACGGACCGACTTTCCGCACATGGCTAGAAAACGGAACTGCCACGATTGCTTACCACCCGCTATCTTTCCGCGATGCGCAAACAGGAGGCTCGCGTTATGCGACCCGAGCTGGCAACGCAGCAGCGTGTGTGGCAGACAGAGCTCCCGATCAGTTCTTTGACTTCAACGACCTCGTTTTTGCTAACCAGCCCGCGCCACCGGCATCTTTTGAGCTCACCAATGAACAATTGGGTCAAATAGTTGACGCCAGCGGAGCAGACAATGCTGATGCGATCAAGCAGTGTATCGAGGATGAAACATTCGCTAACTGGTTATCCGCAGCGACAGCTCGTGCGATGAGCACCGGGCCATTGCCTGTCCGAGACAGTGAGATTGCTCTCGTTATGGGAACCCCCACCGTGTTAGTAAACGGAAAAGAATTCCAGCCAGAGATCCATGGCGACCTCGCGAGCTTCATCGCCTCGTTAGAAGTAAGCGAGTAACACCGCAAGCTTCGATAGGGTTGGGGTGCTTCGTGCAACCTGCGAGCGTGCCGGCTTGGCGCAATTGGTAGCGCATCCGACTTGTAATCGGAAGGTTACGGGTTCAAGTCCCGTAGCCGGCCCCAAATTCGAGGCTTAGTGTTTGCGCTTTTCGACGACGGCCGCCACAGCAAGAACGAGCGAGATCGCCCAGCTGGCCCAGAGCAACCAGAGCTGCCAGCTCAAGGGGCCTCTGATGCTGCGCCTGAGTAACGCAACCCCGGTTGCTAGGCCGCTCAGGATCGAGCTACTAAAGAGAAACGAACGCATGGCCCCACTCTAATCGCGGCGATGTAATCCCGCGAGGTGAGATAGGAAAATGGGGGCTGGTAGCCTCACCACTGTGATCACGCAATCTGGGACAACTCAGTATTCCTTTGTCGTGGTCTCCAACCGGTTGCCCGTGGCATTTTGTGAAGATGAGGCCGGGAATCGAGAGCCCACCCTTGCACCGGGTGGTTTGGTAGCCGCTGTTGCCCCAGCTATTGCAGGAAACAACGCCGCTTGGGTTGGTTGGGATGGCACCTTCGACGGCCCCGAGGAGCCATTGGCAATACAGGGTATGACGCTATTTCCCATCAGCCTTTCCGAGCGCTTGGTTCACGACCACTACGAGGGTTTTAGTAATGCCACTCTGTGGCCGCTGATGCATGATGTTGGGATTGACTTCGAATTTGAACCCGCCTGGTGGGACGCTTATCGCCTGGTCAATGAAAAATTTGCTGAGGCGATTGCGCTCACGGCGGGAGACAACGCGACAGTCTGGATCCATGACTACCAGCTCATGCTGGTGCCATCGATGCTTCGAAGCCTTCGACCGGATGTGACAATCGGATATTTTCATCACATTCCTTTTCCCTCACCTACTCAGTGGGCTTTACTTCCCCACGGACCTGAGGTTCTGGCGGGCCTCGCGGGGGCTGATATTTGTGGGTTTCAAAGCGATGCAGACACTCAAAATTTTCTTACCGTTGCCAGTAAGCAGAGCTCGGAGGTAGGGGGGTCACCTGTGCCCGTCGCGAAGACGTACCCGATTTCATTAGATTTTGCCGCTGTGTCGAGCGCGGCATCGAGTGGGGCAGTGGCCGCAAAGGCGCGAGAGTTTCGCGCCACATGGGGTGACCCAGGGACAGTATTTCTTGGAGTAGATCGGATTGACTACACCAAAGGCATTCCCGAACGCCTCGAGGCGTTTGAGTCTCTGCTAAATGATGGT
>LIAY01000068.1 GCA_001438965.1 Microbacteriaceae bacterium BACL25 MAG-120322-bin65
ATTAATGGAAATCAAAGTCCACAACAGCGCAGCAATAATGAGGGCCGCTACCCACAGTTGTTCGTAATGCCAGGCAACTATCCAGATGCCGTTGAGCAAATTGCTCGCGATAAACCAGGGAGTAATGGCTCGAATCACAGAATTGTCGGCTACCAATTGCACAACCGTATAGACACCCAACAAGAGGTAAATCACACCCCAGATAGCGAAGGTAAAGCCAATCGGCGCAAACAGCGTGTCATATCGGTCAGAAATTTCGTTCGTGGCCTGACCATTGAGTGGAAGGGTCGTGGCCAACACGTTCATCAACAGCATGAACGCGAAGGACAGCAAAGCTACAAGGCGTGGCGCGAGAGTGGAGAGCATGACATGAGTTAACCACACGGGGGACGCCTAGGCCCACGCTGCGCGCAAGGATGCGCAGAGACAGGTGGGGCTGATGGATTTTGGTGATGAATGGTATGCGTTGTGACACGTTGAAGTGGGTTTCGGCGACTTACTGCTGGCAGTCCTTTCCCGGTAAACAAAATATGGTTTTGATACTATATTTATGCGATACTTGTGCCATGAACAGATCCTCGACGCTGGTCCGCGCGGCGCGTAAGAGCGCATCGCTCACGCAGGGTGAACTTGCTAAGAGAACCCGGGTTCATCAAGGCAATATTTCAGAAATCGAGAGTGGTCGCGACCTCAGTGTGAGGACACTAGAAAAGTTGTTGAGCGCTGCGGGATATGGACTTTTTGCCCTCCCGATCCGCAAAGCCGACGCCTGTGAGGTAGCCGGAGTGATCCGCCGAGAACTCAGGCGTGGAAACAAGGACGCAGCACTGCGGGCGCTGCTCCAGCTAAATGACAACCTCGTCAGCGAGCACGGCTTACTTCGGGGAGTTCTGGGTCTTAGTGAACCCGCACCAACCGGACGCCTCGAGTGGGATGCCGCTCTCGCTGGCCTTGTCGCATGGCGCCTTGGTGAAGAACGCCTTCCACTTCCAGCCTGGGTTGAGTACGAAAGGTTCTTCCTTGGCCACCCTCGAACACTCGAAATAGACAGCGCGGATCCTGTACCGGGAATTACCGACGTCCCCCGCGAGTTTGCAGAAAGAGGTGTTCTCGTGTGGGAGGACACCTTCAATAGTGTGTGACGATGAAGGTATCCCTTACTCGAGCTGATTTGGTGGCAGCACTTGGGGAACTCATCACAGAGCTTCGCGCTCGAGGTGAAACCGGTGGAATTCGGATTGTCGGAGGTGCCGCTCTAGCTCTGTCCTACTTTGACCGCGACGTGACACAAGACATTGACGCGATTAACGCCCGTGGCGTTAGTAACGAAACGGTTGCCAGCGCAGTCAGAGCAGTCGCGCAAAGACTTGATTTCAACGAGAACTGGCTCAACTTCGAAGTTGCCCAAGCCGACGCGCTTCCTACGCTTGGACGGGAGGTGGAATGGAAGGCAATCTACACATCGCCGGACATCACGCTCCATGTCGCCTCAGCCGAGGCGCTCCTAGTAATGAAATTGCGCGCAAATCGACCAGGTCGAGACGTTCCCGATATTCGACGCTTGCTGTCCTTGTGCGGCATCACTGAGAATGAACATGTTCAAGGGCTCTATGAATCTTTCTACCCGGGAGATGTCATGCCTGATCGGGCCATCCAGATCGTCACCTCAATTTTCGCGGAAGTCCCGCCCATCAATGTGACCAGCCCTCCCCCGCCCGAGTTTCCCGGAATATAGAGGCAAATAGCAGAACAGGCTCCACAACGCGTTGCCCAGAGACTGATCTGCCTGACCATGGAGAAAGGCTCCAGGATGGAGCGACAGAGAGGTGTCAACCATCGCCCGCGGCAATACAACTGCATCGAGGGCCGGTCGGGGCTTGAACCCGTCACCGAGCGAGTATGACTCTCTGGCCAAGCAATTAGTTTGTGCGAGAAGACGCCGCCTGGATTTTCGGAGGCCCGCAATCAGTAATAAAGGTGTCTTTGCGCTGATGGTTAGCGGGACTGGTAGCCGCTAGCAATTTCTAACACGGTCAACGCACCGAGTCGAAGAGTTCTACCATCGGCACTATCCGCCAGCGCATCAATCTCAGTGATGTCCACCGAGACCACATGGGGAATTTTTCCCAGTGTGCGAGCAAACTGGCGCAGCTCGTCGGCGCTGATTCCACCCGGTGCTGCCGCTGGGCAAGCTGGGACCACGCTTCGATCACAAACATCCATATCAATGTCAACGTGCAGCCTTTTGTCTCCAAGGATGGAAAGTGCTTCATCCATTACCGACTGGGCGCTTCGGCCGCGGAGCGCTTCGCGCGTGATCACGTGGATGCCAAGCTCTCTCGCTCGTAAGGCATACTGTGGCGAATTAGAAAAGTCATTGATGCCGATTTGAACAACACTTGTCCCCGGCAAACCAGCCTCGATAAGCCTTCGAACAGGAGACCCGTTAGAAACCCCATCACGAAGATCATGATGGGCGTCCAAAGTGATGAGCCCAGCGCGAGAAAGCTCTTCACCAAATACACCGCGCATCACAGCATAGGTAATCGAGTTATCGCCGCCAAGAGCGATAGTCAGGTCCGAATTGTGGGCGACCCGTTTTGCCAGGTCCATGGTTCTTGACTCACCTTCGGGACTATCGGGTTGTTTAGAATCGCCGAAATCAGCAAAGGACACTTCTCTAAGGTCCTTTTGTGATGAATAGCTAAAGGTGGAAAAGCTCGCTAGGGCTGCACGAATCCCAGCAGGAGTGTGATCCGCACCGGTAGCGGAGATCGAGGTCCGAGCCGCGGGCACGCCCAGGAGACCAAGTTGGGTGGGAAGGTCATTTGCCATCTGCAGCCAGCTGGAGGCCCTAGGCCACAAGGAATCTTCGCTCACGCTGTTCCATCCCTCATAAAAGTGCTAAAGCTCGGGTGATTTGACATTACTCTGTAGAGGGAAGATTTCGAAACACCAATGCTGATGGAGAAGACCATGTCCAGTTCCGCCCGTGGAAACCTCCACGCAGCCACAGGTTCCTCTATGACCGCTAAAGGGTGGGGCCAAGAAGCGGCGCTTCGGATGCTGCATAACAACTTAGACCCTGCAGTAGCCGAGCATCCCGAAGAGCTCATTGTCTATGGCGGAAGCGGAAAAGCCGCCAGAAACTGGGCAAGTTTTGATTCCCTGGTGAAAACTCTCACCACTCTAGAAAACGATGAGACCATGTTGGTCCAGTCCGGAAAACCCGTGGGTGTATTCCGCACCCACGAGTGGGCACCGAGGGTCATTCTCGCCAACTCGAACCTCGTTGGTGATTGGGCCAACTGGCCAGAGTTTCGTCGTCTCGAGCAATTGGGATTGACGATGTATGGACAGATGACAGCGGGCTCATGGATTTATATCGGAACCCAAGGCATCTTGCAGGGAACCTACGAGACGTTTGCGGCAGTGGCTGCGAAAAAGTTCGGTGGGACACTCGCCGGAACGCTGACCCTGACAGGTGGTTGCGGAGGAATGGGTGGCGCCCAGCCTCTCGCCATCACCATGAACGAGGGCACTTGTTTGATTATCGATGTTGATGAGTCGCGACTTCGAAGAAGAATTCAGGATCGCTACCTCGATGAGCTCGCAGATAACCTGGATGACGCAATCGAACGAGTGCTCAAATATAAGGCGGAGAAAAAGGCGATATCGGTTGGGCTGACGGGGAATGCTGCCACCATCTTCGCCGAACTCTTGAAGCGTGATGTTCCCATCGATATTGTGACGGACCAAACGTCCGCGCATGATCCGCTCTATTACATTCCTGAGGGTGTCAGCGTCGAAGACGCCAGAAAAATGGCCGACCACGACGCGGTGGATTTCACTGATCGCGCAGAAGCCTCCATGGCTAAGCAGGTCGAGGCCATGGTGGGCTTCATGAATAAGGGTGCCGAAGTGTTTGACTACGGCAACTCGATTCGCGATGAAGCCAGAAAGGGTGGTTTCGCCGACGCCTTTAAATTCCCTGGCTTCATTCCTGCCTACATCAGACCGCTATTTTGTGAAGGTAAGGGACCCTTCAGATGGGTCGCGCTTTCGGGCGACAAAAAAGATATCTATCGCACCGACCAAGCTATTCTGGAGCTTTTTCCCGAAAACCAGCATCTGCAGCGCTGGATCAAGATGGCACAGGAAAGAGTTGCCTTCCAAGGGCTTCCCGCACGAATTTGTTGGCTTGGTTATGGGGAAAGAGATAAAGCTGGAGCTGTCTTTAACGACCTGGTCAAAAAAGGCGAAGTGTCAGCTCCGATCGTTATCGGCAGGGACCACCTGGATTGCGGTTCCGTTGCCTCGCCATATCGCGAGTCCGAAGCCATGCTCGATGGATCAGATGCCATCGCTGACTGGCCACTACTTAACGCCATGATCAATGTTGCCTCTGGCGCGTCCTGGGTTTCAATTCACCATGGCGGCGGAGTAGGAATCGGCAGATCCATTCACGCCGGTCAAGTGTCGGTGGCAGATGGAACTGACCTTGCGGGGGAAAAACTACAGAGAGTTTTGACTAACGACCCAGGAATGGGAGTAATCCGTCACGTTGACGCCGGATACCCCGAAGCGGAAGGCGTCGCTCGAGCGCGACACGTCCACGTTCCCATGCTGGACACCGAATAATCGTTATGGCTGTTGTCATCACCAACATTGGTTCTCTTGTGACCAATGATCAATCTCTTGGGTTGGGCTTACTCGGCGAAATCAACAACGCTGCGGTTGTCATCGACGACGGAAAAGTTGCCTGGCTGGGGAGCGCATCGGATGCTCCGGCCGCTGACCAATCAATAGATGCAGCGGGTCAAGCGGTCATTCCCGGCTTTGTTGATTCTCATGCCCACCTCTTATTCGCTGGGGATCGCGGAAAAGAGTTCGAAGCCCGCATGAACGGCCAGAAATATTCCGCCGGTGGAATCGCATCAACGGTGGCGGCCACCCGCAGTGCCACCGACCAAGAATTAGAAGCCAATATGCGTCGTCTCGTGTCTGAAATGACGAGGTCTGGCATCACAACCTTTGAATCAAAATCCGGTTACGGTCTCACGACAAAAGATGAAACCAGGGCGCTTGCCATCGGATCGAAGTTCACACCAGAAACTACTTTTCTCGGCGCCCATGTTGTTCCCAGAGAATACGCACACCGACCCGATGCATACGTTTCGCTCATCATCGACGACATGATCGATGCGGTATTGCCACACACGAAGTGGATTGACGTCTTCTGTGATGAAGGCGCTTTTGATGTTGATCAGTCCCGAGCCATTCTTCAAGCCGGCAAAGCCAAGGGTTTGCGCCCGCGAATCCACGCCCATCAATTGGGTCGTAATGGAGGGGTGCAACTTGCGGTGGACCTTGATTGCGCCTCCGCTGATCATTGCACGCACTTAGATGATTCCGACATAGACGCACTAGCCGGTAGTCAGACAGTGGCAACTTTGGTTCCAGGGGCAGAGTTTTCCACCAGAGCCCAATATCCGGATGCGAGACGGCTATTTGACGCAGGTGTGAGTGTTGCCATTGCCACCGACTGCAATCCAGGATCTAGCTTCACGACGTCCATGCCTTTTTGCATTTCCGTTGCCATCAGAGATATGCACTTCTCGCCCGAGCAGGCCTTGTGGGCCTCGACCATGGGAGGCGCCAAAGCTCTCCGAAGAGATGACATAGGACACCTGGCTATTGGGGCGGTTGCGGACCTGACTATTTTGAACGCGCCAAGCTATCTCCACTTGGGCTACCGCCCCGGAGTCGATATCGTCAGCCGCGTTATCAAAGCCGGAAACATTACCTACGAGAGAGTCGCATGACAATCACACTAAATTCCACCGGCATGACCATGGAGCAGGTCGTGGCAATTGCACGAGACTGCGAAACGATAGAAATATCACGCGAAGCCCTCGACCAAATGGCCACCACCCGTGCACACATCGAATCACTAGCTTCCGCAAAGACGCCTGTTTATGGAATTTCAACAGGCTTTGGTGCGCTCGCCAGCAGACATATCGCACCCGAGGACCGAGTTCAGCTTCAAAAATCCCTGATTCGCTCCCATGCTGCTGGCATGGGCGATCCTGTGGAAAAAGAGGTCGTTCGCGCTCTGATGCTGCTGCGGCTGAAGACTCTGGTGAGTGGGAGAACTGGCGTTAGGCCGCTTCTTGCACAAACATATGCTGCGTTGCTCAACGCGGGCAT
>LIAY01000069.1 GCA_001438965.1 Microbacteriaceae bacterium BACL25 MAG-120322-bin65
GACATGGCCCAGGCCACCAGTGATTTTCTTCACACACGATATGCATGGGATGTAGTACCCGAGCGGATCTACCCGACCGCAGATGTCTTGAGTGCCTACGATCTGGTCTTGGAGCGTTTCGCGAAGCCTGGGGCTCCCGTGATTCTTCCCACACCGGCCTATATGCCCTTTTTTACCATCACCCCTATGCGCGGGCGCGACGTCATCGAAGTGCCCATGGTTACGGGCGAAAACGGCCGAGCTGAAATGGATTTAGAGGGAATCGCACGAGCTTTTGGGAGCGGAGCCCACGTGCTAATTCTGTGTAACCCGCATAACCCGCTTGGTCGCGTCTACACCAGGGATGAATTAGTTGCCCTCTCCCAGGTCGTCGAGGCCCACGGTGGCCTAGTTTTCTCCGATGAGCTCCATGCCCCCCTCACTTTCCCAGGTCACCACCACGTTCCCTACGCATCAATTTCTGAGACCACCGCGAACCATACGATCACAGCAACCTCCGCGTCTAAGGCCTGGAACATCCCCGGCCTCAAATGCGCGCAGTTGATTGTTTCCAGCGAAATTCACCAAGAGGCCATGAAAGATCTGGCATTTGTGGTTTCCCACGGCACGGCAACCCCCGGGGTAATCGCCAACACCGCGGCCTATAGGGATGGTGGGCCCTGGCTGGATGATGTGATGTCCTACATCGATACAAATCGGACTCTCTTAGCTGATCTGCTGGCAACACATTTGCCAGAAATTACCTACCGTGCACCTGAGGGCACCTACATCGCCTGGTTGGATGCCACCGGTTTGCCAGATATCAAGGGTGAGCGATCGTGGGCACAGTTTTTTTCTAGCGAAGCCCATGTCGGTCTCACCGATGGGGCAGCGTGTGGTGTTGCAGGGGTTGGGCACCTGCGCATGATGCTGGCCACACCGCATCACATTGTCGAAAAAATCGTGTTGGCGATGGCGGAGGCCATCAATCGCCACCGCAGTTAGGAGCAAGCCATGAATATCACCCACGAACCAGAGGCACAGCGCTACATCCTGAGCCGAGATGGCGAGTTTTTAGGCGAGGTCGAGTATTACCGCGAAGGGGACACTCTTTCGTTGGTGCGAGCCGAAGTGCCCAGGGAACTGCGCGGCCAGGGTTTGGGTATTCCCCTGGTCAAGGGAACGCTGGAGGCCATTCGTGACCAAGGCGGCCTGAGCATCAAACCGGTGTGCCCCTACATCGCCAAATACATGATGAAAAACCCTGAGTTTGATGACCTCAAGGCCTAGACCCGCTACCCCCTAGAAATTAACGCTGGGGCAAAATAACGGGGCGCTTGGGATTTCCCACCGATTCAATATCGACATCGACCCCATACACTCGGCTCACCCGATCAGCCACGATTACCTCATCGGGTGTGCCAATCGCATCAAGCTTGCCTCCCACGATCATGGCAATCCGATCGGCATATCCCGCAGCAATAGACAAGTCGTGGAGCACCACAACAATCGCGCAGCCCGCATTGGCAAAAGTTCTGATCGCTCGCATCACACTCTCTTGATGCCGCAGATCTAAAGCAGCCGTTGGCTCATCGAGTAACATCACCGGCGTTCGTTGAGCCAGCACCCGGGCGAGCGACACCCGCGCTTTTTCACCACCAGAGAGTTGATTGAATCGACGCTCCACTAGGTGTTCAACATCCGCTAGGCGCAAAGCGTCCTGAATCAGGGCATCATCATCAGCCAATTCTGGCGTCCTCGCCCAGGGCGCCCTGCCCATCTCAACAATCTCTTGCACGGTAAAGGGGAAAGAAACCTGATTGGACTGCATCAAAACGGATCGAACCCGAGCGGCCTCATCGGGGCGGTACTTGCCCACATGTTTGCCTCCCAGGGTGGCAGTGCCACTAGTGGCTCGAACGTCACCGGCCATCACCGAGAGGATGGAGGACTTCCCAGCTCCGTTGGGTCCTACCAAGGCCAGTACTTCTCCCGGAAAAACCTGCAAGGAAACATTTTTTATGATCGCTCGCCCATCGAGTGCGAGGCCAATCGAATCGAGTTCAATCAACGGTTTTTGCTCGTTCATTAAGCCCACCCACCACTTTTGCGCCGCTGCTGATAGAGCAGGCCGAAGAAGAATGGGCCTCCCACCAAAGCAGTCAACATTCCAATGGGTAGATCGGCGCCCGAGACCAAAGTTCTCGTAAACAAATCAGCAATCACCAGTAGGGCCCCACCACCTACCGCGCTAGCAAGAAGTAGCCCGCGGTGAGCTGGGCCTAGAGCCATGCGAATGATGTGGGGTACCACAAGGCCCACAAAGGCAATGATCCCAGCAAACGCAACAGCGACACCGGTCAAGAGGGCCACCAGAATAATTGCCAGAATCCGCAAGCGCTCCACATCAACACCTAAGTGTCGAGCGTTTCGCTCACCCAGTGCCAACAAATCCAGCTTGCCCGCCATCATCAGTGCGAGGGCCGTGCCGACCACCAAAACAGGCAACACCACCAAGACCTCTGACCAGAGCGACCCGGCTAGGGAACCTAACTGCCAGAACACAATTTGTTCTCGACTGGCGGTATCTGCCAGAAATAGCACGAAAGCCAATCCCGCTTGAGCAAAGGCGTTAATGGCTATCCCGGTGAGTAAGAGGGTGACAACCTCCGTGCGGCCACCCGCTCTGGCCACCGCATAGACCAGCAGTGTTGCCCCTAGCCCGCCAACAAAAGCGAGCAGGGCGACTCCGCCACCGGAGGCCGAAATTCCAAACACAATCGCCGTGGAGGCACCTAAGGCAGCACCGGAAGAAACACCGACCACGCCGGGTTCCGCCAGAGGGTTACCAAAAACAGCCTGCATGAGTGCTCCGGCAACAGCCAAGGCCGCTCCCACAGCCAGTGCCATCACAATTCTGGGAAATCGAACCACCTGCAGAGTGGATTCAATCACGGGGTCATCGGGGGCAAGGGCGGTGGAAATACCAAGCCAGCCCAGAATCGAGCCCAGAACATCACCAGGGGAGATAGCTAACTGTCCGGTCACGGCCGAGACCACAACGGCCGCGACCAGAATCAACCCGAGGGCGAAGGACAAGATGATGGTGCGCAGGCGAACGCGGGCGCGAGCCGAGACTGGCTTAATCACGGAACTCGGTAGAACCATTCGGGGGTGGCGAATTTCTCGCTGGCTAACGCTCTAGCGCGGGCCATCTCCGCCGGTGTGACGCCACCATCGCGCAATCCATAGAGACTGCGGAAAGTGGAAACCAGGTGGTTTTCAATCGCCACCTTTTCCAGTCCAGTGTGGGCTTTAAGCGGGTCAACCCGCTTGTTAGCGCTGGCCACACCTTTGTCGCTCATTTTTTCCCGCCCGATACGCAACACTTCGAGCATGCGATCGCCATCCATGTCATAGGACATGGTGACGTGGTGCAACACGGCACCACTGCCGAGCCTTTTTTGAGCAGCGCCACCGATCTTGCCACTGGGACTGGTGATGTCATTGAGTGGTTGGTAGGTAGCATCAATCCCCAGGCCTCGCAGCGATTGGATGACCCAGTCATCTAAGAAGGCGTAGGAATCCTGGAAACTCATCCCGGATACCAGTTCGGCGGGAGCGTAAAGGGAATAGGTAATCGCGGTACCCAGTTCCATAAACATGGCGCCGCCACCGCTTACTCGGCGCACGACCTCCATGCCATATTTTGCGGCACCCTCTAAATCAACTTCATTTTTGACAGACTGAAAACTACCGATTACTACCGCAGGCTTTGCCCACTCCCACAGCCGCAGCGTGGGGCCACGGTTTCCAGCGCCGACTTCTTCAGCGAGCACCTGATCCAGTGCCATCTGCTCGAGAGGCTCCAGTGGCTCGGGCGCGATGTATTCCCAGTCGTAGTCACCAAAAGTGGTGGCATGGGTAATCGCTCTGCGCACTACTGTGCCAATGGCTTCGGGGCTAAATCCCATCATGACCACATCAGGCGATAGGGCCTGGCGCACCGCCTTGGCCACATCGTCTGCGGATGAGCCAGAGGGCAAACCGACAATAGCTGCGTTAATGTCCTCTAGAGCGTCATCGGGTTCGAGAAAAAAATCACCGGCTAATTGGCACGAACTGATCCGATGTTCGGTGATCTCGAGGTCGATGACCACGAGCTTTCCACCGGGGACTTTATATTTAGCGTGCACGCTCTCAGCCTACGACGTTGAACTAAGAAGCCTGCTTGTCAGCCAGGTCATAAGGTCTGCTCTGACCTCGGCCTGGTTAGTTTCATTGAATATCTCATGTCGGGCGCCTTCATAAATGAGAACTTCCACGTCGCTTAGTCCAACACGAAGGTAAGCATCAGCAAGTTTCTTCACGCTCGCCTCGCCACCAACCGAATCATCGGAGCCGATCATGATCAGTACTGGAATATCTGCATCCATGGGCTTGGGCGTACCCATTAGCCGAAGTGCATCGATGGGGCCCAAAAGTTTGATGCTGTTGGCCACGAAGGTGAGCGGGTCATCTCGCCACGCTTCATGGACCAAAACGTCGCGGCTTAGCCATTCAGCCCCAATGGAACCTAGGTGCTTATGACGAGCATTGAGATTGCCGGCATTCGTATAGCCAGGGAGTCGATATGCCGTACCCGAGAGAATCACCCCGGCATACTTGCTCGCACTACCTCGATTGAGAATCATCTGAGCGATGATGGATCCCCAACTGTGGCCGAGGAAAAACAGGGGCACTCCCGGGCGTTGCTCACGAATGAGGTCGCTAAAAGCTTCCACCGCCTCAATCGTGGCCCTCATTCCACCAGGTCCCAGTTTGCCCAGTTTGCTGTGATCGCCATCCCACTGCTCTAGCCCAGTTGCTCCGTGCCCGCGAAGTTCATCAGCCCACACTTCATAACCGGCTTTGACTAGTGCGCCAACGAGGTTGTCATAGCGCAGAGCGTGTTCGCCCAAGCCGTGTGCGATCTGAACAATCGCCTTTGGCTGGGACTTTGGTGACCAGCGGTGATAGTGAATAGTCACGCCATAGGAATCAACAAAAATTTCATCAACGCGCGCCAGTGCAGCCATGGCTCCATGTTAGGCGAGGCCGTCACAAAAGGTGAATTAGAAACCAAACAGGTCGAAGGCAACAGTGTGATGAACGGCCTCAGTGTCACTGGGGTGATAAATTCCAGCGAGCACATCGCGCTGCAAACGGCTTAGTTCATGGCCATTGCGATATCCCGAGCCACCGACAATACGCATGGCCTGATCGACTACCCGCCTACTGGTTTCCACACTCTGATGTTTAACACCGGAGAGCAAACGAAACCAGGTTTCTGGTTTCGTCATGCTCTTATCAACCCACGAAGCGTAAGTTTCAAGCTGGGGAGTAAGGGCGTCCAGGCCGATGGCGGCATCCGCTGCTCGCCAGCGAATATCCGGATCTTCGGCATGAGCAGTGCCCCCGGCTAGTGCGCTCTTTTTCTCAATCGCAGCGTCCACCGCAAGCTCTAAAGCACGATCGGCAATTCCGGCATAGACGCTGGAGACTAACAGGAGGAAGTTTTGGAATATTGCCACGGTGAAAGGGTCGCGATTGGCCCCCACCGGAAGCACTCTGGCCACTCGCTCCGGTGTCACCACGACACCATCTAATTCGGTGGTGTAGCTCTGGGTGGCGCGCATACCCAAGGTGTCCCAATCTTTGGTCTGTGACCATCCCGGTTGATCCCGCGAAATAAAACCGTGGACAATCTCCTCGCCCATTTTTCCCAACACACTCATCCTTGTCCAGGCAGGCGAGGTGGAGACAAAGATTTTGGTTCCAAAAAATTCATAACCATCGGGAGTGCGCCTCACCTCGGTGAGGGAATCGGAGAGCACCCGATCATTTCCACGCTCGCTCACACCGAAAGCGAAAAGCTCGCCCGCTTTCCCCTCATCGAGAACCCACTGCAGGTGATCATGGCCCGAAGCGACCATGTCCCGGGCAACGCCCATCCAGGTCAAATGCATGCCGACACCCAACGCCGTTGCCGGTGCATGGGCAGCAAGTAACCGCTGGTCATAGACCATCTGAGAAAGAGACCTCGGTGCTAAATAACCGATACTTTTGAGCACCTCGAGATCGTCACTAAAGAACTCGTTGCGCTGGTCAAATCCGGGCGCCCGATTGCGAATGTCCTCTAAAACTTCAC
>LIAY01000070.1 GCA_001438965.1 Microbacteriaceae bacterium BACL25 MAG-120322-bin65
GGGGCCGCGTTCTTGGCAATTTATGGCCTCAAACAACGGAACATGGGAGCTCCTTTACCTTCGCTTAACGGTTGTCTCAAGGAGAGTCATAAATTTGGTGTAGAAACCTTGCTCATCGACTTCTTCGATGACGGTGGCATTGGGCATGTGGACTCCTGAAGGCCTGCCCTCCCGGCTGTCCATCAGTGAGTAGCCTCTGGTTAGCTCGGAGTGAGTTTCCACTTCCACATATCGTGGCGAACTTCGGCGAATAAGCCCTGGCTCGACCAGGAGCATCGCGGTGAGAGAGTCGGGGTGGGTACTTCCCGGGACACCAACAGAACCGTTGAACTCCCTATTGGGGGCATCCAAGATGGAAAAAAACTCGCTGAGAGGCGTGCCCATGTTGCGAATTGTGTCCAGTTGTTGATCGTCCCAGGTAGCCTGCGCCAGAGTCAAAGTCCAGGTAACAATTGTGGTCGCGAAGCCCGCGCTCAACACCATTTGAGCGGCTTCGGGGTCAACAAAGAAGTTGTATTCAGCGGCAGCGGTGACATTTCCCTCCGAGTTGTCGCACCCCCCCATAATCCACAGCTCGCGAATCTTGCTCGGTAGGTCGCGGTCCATAGCCAGCGCCAGAGCGACGTTAGTTAAGGGGCCGATAGCAAGAAGGTCGATATCTCCCGGGTAAGCATTTGCCAGGTCGACGATTGCCTGGGCGCCATGAACGCTTTCTGCCTGCTGCATGGGCGTGGGCCATTCGACGTTGCCTTTGCCGTCCCCATGTGCTTTCGCCTCGTACCAGGGCCGTACCAGCGGATCGGTTGCTCCACGAAACACCGGTACCTCGCCTGACCGCCCGGCCTGATCGACCGTGATCAGTGCGTTGCGAACCTGCTGCTCAAAATCAACGTTGCCCGCGACAATAGTGACGGCGCGCAGGTCCGCTTCTGGATGTAATAAGCCCACCAACAAAGCAAAACTGTCGTCTGCGGCCGTGTCAGTATCAATTATTAGTTTTCGTGCCACGATTGGGTCCCTCCGCTGGCCTATGGTTGAGCGCCTGGTTGGCCCACAACAATTGGAGCTTCCCACTCTTCGAGCGGAAGGCTCTGCTTTCGGGGTTCTTCCATGCGCCACGCGAGAACCAATCCCACCAGGGCCAGCACCGCGGCGCTGAGGAAAATACTGGTGAACCCGACTGCCGGCTCTAGGGCCCCGGCCACGAGCGGCCCCACGATAAAGAAGGGGGCCAAAAGAGTCGAGGTCGTGCCCAAGTAGAGCCCCGTTTTATCCGTGGGCGCCATTTCGATCGACATGTTTGGGTCTCCGATCACCGTCACGGCGTTCGCACCGCCCAAAAGAACAAAAACACCGATGTAGGAAATTACAGACTGAGCGAACGTGGCCCCCACCATGCCAAGGAGAATCAGGACCCCACCGGTAATAACCACCACGCGCCATCCGAGGAAATTCCCAACCATCCCCAGAGCGAATCCGATTACGGCCTGAGACATTATGAAAACAGCGGCGAGCAACGCCGCATCCGAGGGCACCAGGGCGCCCTTGAGGCCGTTGACGACAACAAAGCCCACACCGAGCGTCGAGAGAGCGAGGAAAGCCCTCGCTAGCAAGAATCGGCCGTAGTTTTTATCACCCACAACTATCCCCGGGATTTTTCGCAAAGTGGTCAAGAATGGCGGGCGGGCCTCCACCAACGGGTAGGGCTCCTCTTTAAGCCCAGCCACAAAGAAAATCGAGAGAAAAGACAGCGCAAAGCTGACCCAAAAAACAGTTTGGGTGCCCCCGGGGAAACCTTGGTCCTTCAGTACGCTTTGCGCCCACAGGGCGGCGGAGAATCCTAAGGCGCCGCCAATGAGTTGCACCGTTCCGAAAAAGACCCCGCGCGATTTAGTGAGGGCTTTCGCCACAAAATCCCCATAGACGGGGCCGATGAGACCGGTTGTGACCGAGTAGAAAGCAAACGCAACGAAAAACAGCACAATCACCAGATTCGGAGGCGCCACGCCAATAAGCGTCGCGCTTAGTGCGATGGCAAGAATCCCAAATCGCTCCGCGATGACAATGCCAAGAAAAAGCGGCTTACGTCGAGCGCGACCCAACACAAGGTGCGCACCCACCAACTGCGGCAGGTAGTGGCCGATGGCAAAAGTGGCGGCTACCAGCCCCACGAGTAAAGAGCTTCCTGTCAGCGCGGACACAAAGGCAGGCATGATGGTCGCTTCCGAAAGCAAAGAAATCGCAAAGGCAAAGGTGGCCCCATCGACAATGAGAAAAGCGAAGTTTCTCCGGCGGTGGGATTCCATTGCCTTCGCATACTCAGGAGCTACTCTCTGAAGGCGGGCAACGTCAGCGCTTAGGGCCACAGAACTTCCTCCTTATCCTGGCGAATCAGGACACGAAGCGCTTCGACTGCCGTGGACAGCAGCTTCTCTCGTCCGGGGTCGCTGTCTGGGCCTACCCCCATCATGTGCATCACCCCTCCGGCTCGAGCCCCATAGATGGCGCTCAAAATGAATAGTGCGGAGGCTTCCATTTCGCTGCAGATCGCGCCACCTTTTCGCCAGGCCAACCACCGGTCTTTCAGCCGCGACGCCATGGGCATCCGGTCCGGCTCGACCTCTCCGTAAAAAGAGTCCTTGGACTGGCTCACGCCACGCAAGGTTTCGGCTCCCATGGTTTTCGCCGCAGAACTGAGTGCATCAACAATTTGCGGGTGAGCGATCGCGGGAAACTCAATCGGAAGGTAGTGGCTCGTTGTTCCCTCATCACGTATAGCGGCGGTGACAATGGCCAGATGCCCGGAGGGTGTGTCCGTTTGAATAGAGCCTGAGGTTCCCACCCGAATGAAGGTATCTGCGCCGGCTTTTATTAGCTCCTCAACCGCAATTGCCGTGGAGGGACAACCGATGCCCGTGGAAACGACGCTCACCGGCACCCCGTCCAGGGTTCCGGTGTACGTGACGTATTCGCGATTTGTTGCGACATGACGAGGGTTATCGAACAAAGCCGCAATCGGTTCGCACCGACCGGGGTCTCCGGGTAGCAGAACGTATCGACCGACATCGCCGCGTTTAATGTTGAGATGATGCTGCAGGTCGCTCATGCGGATAGACCCTCGCGGTCCTGACGGATGAGTTCGCGCATTCCAGCAATGGCTGCCGGGAGGAGGTTTTCGACAGAACCCGCCGCCAATTCATCTGCGGTCATGGGTGACTGGTCCGGATGGCCGAGAATCATCATGATTCCCCCGGCCCTCACGCCGAGCGTGGAGGCAACAATGAACAAAGCAGCAGCTTCCATCTCACTGCAGATTGCGCCTCCCGCCATCCATGCCGTCCAGCGGTCCTCCAGTCGAGAAGCCACGGGCATCCGCCCGGGTTCGTGTTGCCCATAGAACGAATCCTTGGACTGGGAAATTCCCACGTGAACGGTTTTCCCCTGTGCCCGCGCTCCTGTAGCGAGCGCGCGAGTGATATCGATGTCCGCAACAGCAGGAAACTCAATGGGTAGATAGTGACTGGTGGTTCCCTCATCACGGATAGCACCATGAATGACTCCCACGTCACCGGGCTTGATTCGCGCTTGCATAGAGCCTGAGGTGCCAACCCTTACAAAAGTATCCGACCCCACCTTCACGAGCTCTTCCATAGCGATCGCAGCCGAGGGACAGCCAATGCCTGTTGACGTCACAGAGACCATCTCACCGTCCAAGTATCCGGTCCACGTCTCGTATTCGCGGTTTTGCGCCACAAGTTTGGGCTCATCAAAAAAGCGGGCAATGGGCTCGCACCGGCCCGGGTCTCCAGGAAGAAATACATAGCGGCCGACCTCACCGGGGGCGACCTGGATGTGGTATTCCCTGTTGTCATCTTTGTGCATAGCCATAGCGATATCTCCTTATTTGAGGGGCGAAACGTACCGGTGAAGGTTTAGCTCTGGCGGAAAGAAAGAAAGGTTGCGCCGAGGATAACGGAACTGAAGACCGTCACCGCAACGGTGAAAGAGGTCAATATGGTGCGAGGGGAGAAGGAGACCATGTCCGAAAGGTTCCACAGCCCCGGCTGCATGATCGAGTAGACCATCAGCCCGACCATTACTATGGCGCCACCAATGCCATATAGCCAGTCCTGAGTCCGCGCAGTGACTTGGCGATAGCTTGTCTTTTCACCACTGGAACCAAAGCCCCGGGATTCGAGTGAAATGGAAAGTTGTTGCACTCGCTCAATAGCGCCCACAAATACCGGAACGAAGCTCGGAAGGACAGCGGCGAAGCCGCTCCCCTTCATACCCCTAGATTTTTGAGCGCTCAGAACAAGGCTCACTTCTCTCTGGAATACGGGAATGAGTTGCAGGGTCATCGACAACATGAAATTGAAGGTGTAGGGCATCTTGAGTTTGGAAAAGGCGAGGAAAAGATCACTCGGGTGCGTTGTCATGACCATGACCAACGACAAAAGCATCGATGAAACTATCCGCCCGAGCAGAACCAACGCGTAATAGAATCCGTCACCGTAAAGCGTGACAAAGCCCACCTCTGCCAGGACTGTCCACGGCTTATCCGCTGCTGGGCCCAGAACTTGCAGTGCAATAAGGGAGGACCCGACTGGGACGATGAGGTACAGCGCCTTGAGCAGGGGTCTAAAAACACCGCCCAGCAATGCCAACACCACCGCAAAAACGGCCATTCCGTAGAGGATAAATATGTTCTGCGTAGTGAAAGCCAGAATGACATAGACAACCACCCACAAAATCTTCGTAACAGGATGGATGCGATGAATTATCGAATTCCCGGGAATCATGCCGGTCGGCATCGACGTGTTCATGCTCATTAGCGCTGGCCTTTCTTTAGCCGGGATTCAATATCTGCGGCCAGTTCTTTCGGTGTCAGTGCGATGGGACCGCCCAGTGGGTAGACAGTTTGCAGCGCAATATTGGTGATTTGTGGGGCCTGGAGATTTGTGGTGCGCATTAATTGTTCGTCGGCGAAGACTTCGCGCGGCGAAGCGTCTGCAACGATTCTCGTGTCGCGCATCACCACTACCCGCTCGACGACATCAGCCAACAGGGGCATGTCATGGGAAACACAGATCACGGTGGTTCCCTCCCCGGCCAACCGCCGCATCAGGGAATTTATGATGCGAGTGGTTTGGTGATCCTGGCCCGTCGAGGGCTCGTCCAAGATAATGATCGAGGGCTTCATGGTGACAACAGAGGCTATCCCCACAAGTTTTCGGGTAGGAAAAGAGACCCGGTAGGGATGTTCATCGATGAATTCAGCGAGCTCAAAAAAGTCGACAGCCTCCGCAACGCGCGAAGCAATCTCGTCTTCGGGAGTACCAATATTTCGTGGCCCGAATTCCAATTCTTCTTTGACGGTTCTCGCAAAAAGTTGGTGGTTCGGGTTCTGAAAGACGTACCCGATGTGGGCTGACATTTCCTGGACCGTTCGGTCCGTCGTGAGCAGGCCATTGACATAAACGGAACCCGAGCTGGGTTTCAAAAGTCGGTTCAGGAGTTTTGTAAGGGTGGTCTTGCCGGAACCGTTCTGGCCAATCACGCCAAGCAGTTCACCTTTTTTCACTTCGAGATCGACCCCAGAGAGCGCCACGACTTGGCCGTTGGGGTAGACATAGTGGGCACCCTCAACCTTGACAGCAAGGTCCGTCTCGATTCGGTCCGGAAAGCCGTGCTTTCCTCTGCGCGCCATTACGCTTTGACTCCGAGTAGCTCGTTGACGGAGCGGGCGGCCTCCGCAGTATTGATCGGAACGCCCCCCTTCCAGTGCCCCGTCTGGCCAAGAAGATTGGCGAGAGCAGTCGCTTCGGGAACTCTCAGACCGAGCGCTTGGAGCTCATCTACGCGCGAGAATATTTCTCGGGGAGCCCCATTCATAACAACTCGACCCCCATCCATCACAATGATGCGATCGGCGAACTCTGCGAGCACCTCCACCTCGTGCTCCATCACAATGACGGTCATGCCGTACTTCTGGTTAAGGGTGGTGGCCATGCCAAAGACCTCCTGCTTTCCGATGGGATCTAGGTTCGAGGTCGGCTCATCCATAATCAGCACTTGAGGCTTCATCGCTAGGACGGCTGCGATCGC
>LIAY01000071.1 GCA_001438965.1 Microbacteriaceae bacterium BACL25 MAG-120322-bin65
TGGGTCATCGGGCCCTTGTTGACCACCGTTTTTCGCCCCTGGATTAAAGGTTTGGAAAACGTCCCGCAAACAGGGCCGGTGATTATTGTGTGCAACCACCGCTCTTTTGTTGACTCGGTCTTTTTGCCCCTCATGATTGACCGCCAGATGGCATTTTTGGCCAAGAGTGATTACTTCACTGGTAAGGGAATCAAAGGCTGGATTGTCCGTTTTTTCATGACCTCCGCGGGGCAGCTGCCCATTGATCGCTCCGGCGGTAGAGCTTCAGAGGCCTCGCTCAATGCCGGTTTGGCGATTTTGGCGGAGGGTAAAGTACTGGCGATTTATCCAGAGGGAACCAGAAGCCCCGATGGTCGGATGTATCGGGGGAGAACCGGTGTGGCCCGGATGATTTTAGAAGCCCACGTTCCGGTTATTCCGGCTGCGGTGATTGACACCGAAAAGGTGATGCCCCTTGGCAGCAACCTGCCCCGGGTTCACCCGGTGGGGATTGTGATCGGTGAAGCACTGGATTTCACCCGGTTTAAGGGGATGGAGGGTGACCGCTTCGTGTTGCGCTCGATTACCGATGAGATTGTGTATGAAATGAACAAACTCAGCCAACAAGAGTATGTCGATGTCTACGCCTCGACCATCCGCGCCACCATGGCCTGAGCTAAGCTTTCGTTGGATTTGATTGACACTAAAGGAAACATATTTTCGTGGATTCATCAGAGCAGGTTGTGACCCCCGATCCCGCAACGATCAAGGGCCTAGACGCTTGGCGTTCGCTGCCCATAAAGCAGCAGCCACAGTGGGGCGATAGCCGAGCGCTGGAGCAGGTAACGGGGGAGCTCTCCACTGTGCCCCCACTGGTGTTTGCGGGTGAAGTGGACATGTTGCGCGATCGCCTTGCTCGGGTAGCTCGTGGGGACGCTTTCTTGCTTCAGGGCGGCGACTGCGCTGAAACCTTCGCCGGTGCGACCGCCGATCAGATTCGCAACCGAGTGAAAACAATTTTGCAAATGGCGGTGGTGTTGACCTACGGCGCTTCGATGCCGATTATCAAAATGGGTCGAATGGCTGGCCAGTTCGCCAAACCGCGCTCCAGTGATGAAGAAACCCGTGATGGCCTTACGCTGCCGGCCTACCGAGGCGACATTGTCAATGGCTACGATTTCACCGCGGAATCGAGAACTCCTGACCCATCACGCATGCTGCGTGGATATCACACGGCGGCGTCCACACTGAATCTGATTCGTGCTTTCACCCAAGGTGGCTTTGCCGATCTTCGCATGGTGCACAGCTGGAATCGTGGGTTCGCTGAAAACCCCGCAAATGTGCAGTATGAAGGTTTGGCTAAAGAAATTGACCGGGCGGTTAAGTTCATGGAGGCTGCCGGGGCAGACTTTGACGAACTAAAGCGTGTCGAGTTTTATGCCAGCCATGAGGGTTTGCTCATGGATTATGAACGTCCGCTGACCCGGATTGATTCCCGCACCGGAGCGCCCTATGTGACCTCGGCCCACTTTTTGTGGATCGGGGAGCGAACCCGTGAACTCGATGGCGCTCATGTTGACTTTTTTTCTCGGGTAAGAAACCCCCTTGGCGTGAAGCTGGGTCCCTCAACCTCAGTGGAGGACATGAAGGCTCTCATGGACAAGCTTGATCCCCATCGTGAGCCAGGTCGCCTAACGTTCATCACCAGAATGGGCGCCAACGCGATAGCAGATGTCTTGCCCCCCTTGCTGGAGGCGACCAAGGCAATGGAAATTTCCCCACTGTGGGTGAGCGATCCGATGCATGGAAATGGCATGACCACCTCCACCGGCTTCAAAACACGACGCTTTGAAGATGTGGTGAAAGAGGTTACTGGATTCTTTGAAGCCCATCGGGCTGTGGGAACCCATCCTGGTGGAATCCATGTCGAGCTAACAGGTGATGACGTCACCGAGTGTTTGGGTGGTTCACAAAAAATTGATGAACTAGGGCTTGAAACTCGCTACGAATCACTGTGTGATCCTCGGCTGAACCACCAACAGTCCTTAGAGCTTGCGTTCTTAGTCGCTGAAGAGCTAACGAAACTCTAAACGAAACTGCGCAAGATGATGGTGCTGCCCTTCGCCACTTCTTGACCCACGCTGGGACTCAAGCTCGTTACTCGGGCAAACGAGCGGTCCCACTCTGACTCTGGGTATTCGGATCGAACATCGACCACGAAACCCAGGTCTTCGAGTGCTTGCTTGGCGTCTTGGATGGTCTCATCGATGAGATCAGGAATCTTGACGAGCTCGGGGCCTCGGGACACCAGCAGGGTCAGGGTGTCTCCGGGGACAACCGTTCTAGCGCCTAGCCCAAAAATTTCCACAACGGAGCCTTCGGGGATCGTGCTCGAGTAGGCGCCATCGCCTCCCACCACCCCAGTCAAGCCGACTCCCTGCAGCAGGTCGCGGGCCTCATCCACGCTCAAACCTTCCACCGCGGGGATGGGCCCGGCGGAGGTCACCGCGTTGACGGTGCTGCCGGCGAGAACTTGACTGCCTGCGGCCAGATCTACTCCATCGATATCTGTCAAGCGCAAAACCTGGCCCAGGGCCACAAAATCACTAAATTCTTTGTTTGTGGTGCCCAGGAGAAGATTCTGTGCCTCCAGGAGGGTGCGAAGTGATTCCAGGCTTTGACCTGTTCCACTGGGCACACTCACCGGGTTGGGTCCCAGGGACACAATCAGGGTCACCACTGCTTGTTTGTCCAGAGCCTCGCCGGCGGCAGGCGAAGTGCCCTTCACCGTGCCGGCAGGGAGCACTAAGTCAAACTCCTCCATCACCGTCTCAGAGACACTCAATCCGGCCTGGGTCAGCGCGATGGTCGCCTCGGTAATACTGAGGCCTGAAAGATCTGGCACGCTCGTGCTGGAGCCTGGTCCTTGGTTCAACCACCACCAGCCAATCCCACTACCACCGCCAACTAGGGCAATCAGAATCAGGATGCTTACGATTGCCCCGGTAACACCGCGCCTGCCGGCACGTTGGCGCACCGGTTGCTGGAACTCCACCTCGTCATGGAAATTTATCTCGCGGGTGTCCTGGGACGACTCGCTGGGCTCTAGACCGTCAAAAACACTGGAGCGGGGGCTGAGAACCTCGGTGGGCTGGAGATCAAGATCGGAAATCTTTTGAGTCATCGCCACAGTTTGATTGATGGTTTGCGAGGCCTTGGTGAGATTGGCAACCCCAATGGTGCGGGCTAATTCGTTGATGTGTTCCAGTAGCGCCCGCGCGTGAGGTGGGCGGTCATCGGGCGATCGCTGCGTGCACCATTCCACGAGTTGGTCAAAACGTGCAGGAACAGTGGGGGTCTTAGAGCTTGGGGCTGGGACCATATCGTTGGCGTGTTGGTACGCAACAGTGATGGCCTGGTCTCCCTGGTAAGGCTGTTCACCGGTAAGCATTTCAAACATCATGATGCCCAGGGCGTACATGTCACTGCGAACATCGGCTTCGCCTCGGGAAATCAGCTCCGGAGATAAGTACGCGATGGTGCCCAAGAGCGCTTGGGATGTTGCCGTGTTATGGGCGGACGCTCTGGCTAAACCAAAGTCGGCGATTTTGATGCGCCCGTCATCGGCCAGCAAAACATTTTCCGGTTTTAGATCGCGGTGGACGATTCCTGCGGTGTGTGCTGCATCGAGACCTTGCAATATTGCGGTGACGATATCGAGAGTTTGAGCGGGGGTGAGTGCACCAAAATCTTGGAGTAGTTCCCGCAGCGTAATGCCGGGCAAATATTCCATCACGATGAAGGTGATGCCACCGTCTTGGCCTTGGTCAAAAACATTGACGATATTGGGGTGGGCTAGTCTCGCCGCATGTCTCGCTTCTTGAATGAAACGTCGAGTGAAATCTTCATCCTCGGCCAAATGCGGATGCATGATCTTGATGGCGACTGGGCGCTCTAAGCGCTGGTCCATGGCCTGATAAACGGTGGCCATTCCACCGCGAGCAACGCGACGCTCGATGAGATAGCGCTTATCTACCAACACCCCAATCAGGGGGTCAACAGGGGCGGTGTCCATTCTTTGGATTGTACGCAGGCCGGCACCTCATGATGAGTTGCCACTCCACTACGTCAATTCATAGAGCCAAGACCAGGCGCTAGCCTCCCATTTGGCATACGCCGTGGGGTGACCAGAGATTTGCACTTTTTGCGCGGCAACGGTGAGCGCCATGGATTCCCAACCCGAAATATCTAGCAAGCCTTTTGTTTTCCCAGCATTTGGGTTTGAAGGCCCACCAAAAAATACCCGCGTGGCGTAAGAGCGATCCATGATTTGTTCCCCGCTACCCCAACCTGACGAGGGACGTTGTTGGAAGAGACCTAAGGAATCCCGATCGCCCCAGTCCAGGTTGCGAAGCGAGGACTCCTGCATGGCTGTAGCTAAGGCAATGACAATGCCGTAATCGGACACACCTAAATCTTTACCTACCGAAATAATCAGCTCCGCGTTGCCTCGGCGCTCATCGTTAAGTGGCGTAATGCTGCCCGAGATGGGTTGGCCCACACCGCTGGAGGCTTCTGCCTCTTGTTCAGAGGCATCCTCGGCATCAGAAGAACTAGACGCCGGCACCGAGGGGGTGCTTTGCGCTTGTTTGGCTTCCACTGCTTTCACCACTGGCGCAACCGTTTTGGTGGGTACGCGAACGGTGACCAAGGCGGGCTTTTCCGCCAGGGCAATATCGGCCGCATCGAAAACATCCTCAACCGGCTCCGCTGATTCTTCTTCGGAGTTCTCAGTGATTTCGTCACTCGATAACGAGGCAGCAATGATGGTGGGGCCTGAGGCGATGACAGGCGTTGAGCCTTGAATATCCCGCTGCACTACCGGGGCGCTCACCCCGGGGAGAAGAATAAGTTGTCCGGCATAGATGACGGCGTCATCTTCTAGGTCGTTGTGGCGCAGTAGAGCATCGGTTGAGATGCCCATTCGATCTGCGATGGCTGACGCACTTTCCCCGTTTTGCACCAGGTAGCCATCTCCTGCCACCCGGGCGGGGGAGCTGGCCTTCTTCTTGGTTGCCTCGGCGGTGAGCTTAATAACCTGACCCTCGTGTAAGACCGTGTCCCATCCCAATCCGTTGAGAGTCAAAATGGCGGGAGTGGGCATACCAAAGCGATCGGCAATCGAGGACACGCTATCGCCTTGTTCAACCTGGTAGGTCGCCGGGAGATCTGGACGCAGTGCATCCAAGACGACCTGCGCAACCGGTAGGAAAGAGTTCTGCAGTCGGGTGGCAAACCCGGGTCGAGAGTCCAAGGAGTAGTTTCCACCCTCTGCCTCCGCCCCACCGGATGCGTCGACAGTGATAGGCGGCGCGGCGATCATTCCCGTTGCCAGGGTGCCGGTCATGATCAGGGGGATACTGCCAAAGAGGCCTCTGCGGAAACCGCCGGGGGCTGATTCGCAGGAAGGGTCAAACTCTGCGATGCGCGGCGTTAGGCCCTTGAACACAACGTGTTCAAGGGTTTCTTCGCTACCCCCAGTGGCGGGGTTGGCATCTTTGTGGAGTGACATACTTCCCATCATTTCGCTGCAGGGGGAACAAATGCGCCAAATACCTGCACTAATACGGTGTCACAGGATGAGGGGCAAGTCAATCACTGTGGCGGGTGTGGTGTGAGTTTACCTGTTCGTAACATAAGCCTCGCTGCGCGCCACAGTTCGCCATGACCGCAGTATTCGTGGCACTCTATACAGGTGAGCGCTCTTGAATCCCTGACCTGGTTAACCATCCCGCAAGTCTGTGAACGGCTTGATCTCAGACCAGGGAAGGTGCACCGCCTCTTAGAAGAGCGGTTCTTGCTGGGGCGCAAACAAGACGGAGTCTTTCGCATACCCGAGCTGATGCTCGATGGGGAGGAGCCTTTAGGGGAACTTCGCGGCACCCTGGTTGTCTTGCTTGATGGTGGGTTTAGTGAATCAGACGCACTGGAATGGTTATTCGACGCCAACGAGGTCTTGCAGGCTACGCCGATTGAGGCGATGCGAATGGGTCGCAAAACTGAGGTTAGGCGACTCGCTCAAGTCTTAGCGTTCTAAGACCGGCGCTCGGTCACGGCGGG
>LIAY01000072.1 GCA_001438965.1 Microbacteriaceae bacterium BACL25 MAG-120322-bin65
CTGACCCCTAAGCGGTGAGTGCGTGGTCGCATACTCACCAGGTAATCAGCAGCGGCTATGGCAACCCGCTCACCCACACTTTCGTAATCCCCATCGCGGGGAACCACGATCGAAGATTCAAAACCATAGAGATCGTTGAGTTGATGCTCCATGCCCAAACGCCGAGCGCGAGGATGCACAATTTCGATGCGAATAATTCCTTGCTCGCGAGCCTGAATGAGGAGCCGCCCGACTTTCCAGCGGGTTATGCGAAGTATGGAACCAATCTCCTCGTGAGTTTTGTTGTCTTCGTAATAGAGCTCGGCAGCGCGAACGGCGAGAAGCTCGTTGTTACCCTCCGCTGCGAAATCCACACCTCTAGCGTAGGCAGAGTGAGCCCACATTTCAACATTTGTTGGACTATTTGCTCATATGAGCAGAGCCACCGTGCTGCGCTAATTCATCATCAACCATGGTCTCACGGGCCAAAATCCAAATAGCGGGAACCTCAATCAAACTCACGGCCATCAGAATTCCCAGGCTCACAGCCCAACCACCAGTTATCTCCAAAGCCAACCCCACTGCCAGCGGACCCACCGCGGCCATGACATAACCCCACTTGTTCACAAAACCACTGAGCACGAGGGCTGAGAAATGATTAGCCGTGCGCTCACCAATCAGGGTTAGCGATAGCGGGAACGTGAGAGGACCTATACCCAAGAAGACCACCCAGAGGGTGGCGGGCCCGGTGGGGAAAAGGAGTAAGCCGCCCATGCCAATCAACGCAGAGGCTACCGCGATGGCCACCAGCGCACTGGACCAGCCACGCCTTGCCGCTAAGGGTGGAATAACAAGGGCCATCGGCAATCCCATGATCGTGAAGATGCCGAGCGCCAGAGCGGCGTTAGATTCGGAATAGCCGGCGGTATCGATGAGGATCAGCGGCAACATGGAAAACCATGAATAGGCAAGCACACCCGAGCCGCCAAATATCGCCATGATAGCTAGCGCAGTGGGCGAGCGCATCATCGACAGAGACTTCGCAGCTTCGGGTGGAGCGAGCTCAATCTGGGCAATCCCTCGAGCTTTAGCATGGGGCAACAGGAGCAGCCAGGGCAGGACACCGACCAGACTCAGAATCGCCCAGGCAGCAAGCGAGACTCGCCAACCGAAGAGGTCGGCCATCCAGACACCCAGCACGGTGGGAACCGCGGAACTGATCGCCATAGCCACGCCATAGGCGGAAGTGACTGCGGCAATCGAGTTTGGCGCATAGAGCTTAACCAGGCCCGGCAAAATCACATTGCCCACCCCCACCGCGATCATGAGTACTGCAGTGGCAACAAACAACGAGAGATAACCCGGGGAAACCCCTCGCCACACGTGCGCCGCAACACCCAAAACTCCCACCGCAATGGCGGCCTTCTCGAGCCCCACTTTTTTCGCAAACCAGGGTGAAAAAGCAGCAGATACGGCATAAGCAATCGGTGGAATGGTGCCCAAAGCACCCAAGGGCAGGCCTTCTAAGGCAACATTCAGATCGATCCTGGTGGCTAAAGGAGCAATCGCCGCCACCCCAGTTCGAATACTTAACGCCAGGATGATGACGCCGGTTACGGCGCTAAAGACTATGGAGCGGGATGCGTGAGGCATCAGGTTAGCTTATGCCCGCGAAGCGTCACTCAAAATTCCAGCAATCTGACTCTCGTCTAAGCCCATCTGCGTTGAGAGCGCCTCAGGGCTATCAAATTTCTTCATGCCGCGAACAAACTCCACAAACTCCACGGTGATGACCTCGCCATAGAGATCCAGTGTGGAATTCATCAAATGCGATTCAATCGTTCGGTCATTGAGGTCCCCAAAAGTGGGATTGACGCCAATCGAGGTCGCTGCGTCATATCGAATGCCGGCGTGGGTGACAAAAGTTGCGTAGACCCCGTCGCCTGGCACGTAGCCCTCAATGTTTATGGAGAGATTCGCCGTGGGATAACCCAGAGCGCGACCGCGTTGGAAACCTTGCGCCACTTCGCCTCTCACGAAGTGGTAGCGACCTAGCAATGCGCGCGTCGCCGACGCCTCACCCTTTTCCAGCTGTTGGCGAATCATGGTGGAAGAAACGCGCTGGCCCTCTTCTTCGCACAAATCGGCAACCACCTCGACTAAGAAACCACCCTTTGCGCCTTCAGCACGCAGGGTGTCGATGGTGCCACCGCCGCCATGGCCGTAACGGAAATCGGCACCAACGAGAACCATTGACGCCCCAAGGCCATCAACTAAAACGCGATCGGAAAAATCCTGGTGGGTCAACGAGGAAAGTTCGTGATCAAAAGCCAACACGATAACCCGTGCGATGCCCGCTTTTTCTAATAGTTCAATCTTTTGTGCTTCGCTGAGAATTGCTTCGGGTGCATCTCCCGGATTGAGAATGGCACTCGGATGGCGATCAAAGGTAATGACGGTGGGTTCTGCCTCACCAGCGACCGACAACAACTGGTCAATAACTTTTTGATGACCCCGGTGGACGCCATCAAACTTGCCAATCGTGATGGCACGAGATGTGCCATCGCGTGGCAAAGCGTTCAAACCGTAATTTACGATGACGCCAGTCATGGGCTCACCCTTTTTTTCCCAAGCCACCACAAACCCACCATAGGCAAAAACAGGGGGATGAGGAGATAGCCCAGTCCAAACTGCGACCACACCGTGGCCTCGGGGAATAGTGAGGGAACCAACACGCTCACCAAACCCACCACCACAACGCCAGTCAACTCAAAGCTCAGCGACAACAGCGCTAGGCGAGCAAACCGGGGGCGAAAACCCAACGCGAGCGAGACCGTGGCCACCACATAGACCACGGCAGCCAGGCCAGAGAGGGAATATGCCAGAGGGGCCTCCTCAAATTTAGTGAGCAGCTGAAAACTTGATCTGCCCAGTGCAGCCAGCGTTAAGATTGCGTAAAGAGCAACGATCAGCCGGTGTTGGCCCGCTTTGCCAAGCGCACTGTTCTGGGTGCCCGATTGCATAGTGCTAATTATCCTTTTTCTTCTCTACGTCACCCGATAGGGCGGCGATGAAGGCATCTTGGGGAACTTCGACGCGCCCCACCATCTTCATCCGCTTCTTGCCCTCTTTTTGTTTCTCCAAAAGTTTGCGTTTTCGGGTGATGTCACCGCCGTAACACTTTGCCAGCACATCTTTACGGATCGCCCTAATGGTTTCTCGCGCAATGACGCGTGCCCCAATTGCGGCCTGAATGGGAACCTCAAACTGTTGACGCGGAATAAGTTCCCGTAAACGCTGGGTCATCAACAAACCATATGCGTAGGACTTATCGCGGTGCACAATCGCGCTGAAGGCATCCACGCGGTCGCCTTGGAGCAAAATATCCACCTTCACTAGATCGCCTTCGGCAACACCTGCGGGCTCATAATCTAGGGACGCGTATCCGGCAGTTTTAGATTTCAGGTGGTCAAAGAAATCAAACACAATCTCGCCCAGTGGCATGGTGTAGCGAATCTCGACTCGATTCTCACCCAAATATTCCATCCCTTGCAGGGTTCCCCTGCGGGATTGACACAGTTCCATGATCACGCCCACATAATCTTTGGGTGCTAAGACTGCCGCATTAACCACCGGCTCAGAGACCGTGGCAATCTTGCCCGAGGGGAACTCGCTGGGGTTTGTGACCTCAACCTCGGAGCCATCATCAAGGGTGACCGAATAAATCACCGACGGTGCCGTGGCGATGAGATCTAACCCAAATTCACGTTCCAGGCGCTCGCTCACAATTTCGAGGTGAAGCAGGCCTAAGAAACCACAGCGAAAACCAAATCCCAGCGCGACCGAGGTCTCCGGTTCATAGACCAGCGCCGCATCCGAGAGTTTCAATTTATCCAACGCTTCACGAAGGTCGGGGTAGTCACTGCCATCAAGGGGGTAAAGACCCGAAAACACCATCGGTTTGGGTTCGGTATATCCCGGCAGGGCTTGGGTGGCGCGGTTTTTTAGTCCGGTGACGGTATCGCCCACTTTGGACAGGCGAACATCTTTCACACCAGTAATGAGATATCCCACCTCACCAACGCCTAAGCCTTTAGAAGGGGTCGGCTCCGGGGAGCTCACTCCGATTTCGAGCAGTTCGTGGTGAGCTTTGGTGGACATCATTTCGATGCGCTCTTTAGGCGCTAGCGAACCATCGATCATCCGCACATAGGTCACAACGCCGCGATAGGAGTCGTAGACGGAATCAAAAATGAGCGCACGTGCGGGGGCATTCGCATCACCCTGTGGTGCGGGAACGAGGTCGACTACGCGATCGAGAAGCTCCCCCACACCGATGCCAGTTTTTCCACTCACGCGCAAAACATCATCAGGCGAACCCCCGATGAGACTGGCCAATTCATCGGCGTATCGTTCAGGGTCTGCCGCCGGGAGATCGATCTTGTTCAACACGGGAATGATCATCAAGTCATTTTCCAGGGCCAAATACAAATTTGCTAGCGTCTGCGCCTCAATCCCCTGGGCCGCGTCGACTAACAACACAGCGCCCTCGCAGGCGGCCAAGGAACGAGAGACCTCGTAGGTGAAATCAACGTGCCCGGGTGTGTCAATCATGTTGAGCGCGTACGTTTCGCCCTCTTTGGTCCAGGGCATGCGCACAGCCTGGCTTTTGATGGTGATACCGCGTTCACGCTCAATATCCATTCGATCGAGATATTGCTCGCGCATGTGCCGGGGGTCGACCACTCCGGTGATTTGCAGCATCCGATCCGCCAGAGTCGACTTACCGTGATCGATGTGGGCAATGATGCAAAAATTACGCAGGCGCCACTGTGCAGTGGCCGCCGGCGCGATATCCCGGAGTGAATGAGCAGACATGTGGTTTGATTCTCCCACGCAAATCTGATGGTAATTCCGTTGGCGCCCTGCGCGTCCACCTGGTATCGTTACCCTCTGGCTTGCTTAGCTTCAGACCCTCTATCTCTGAAGCTAAGAACGCATTTCGACCTTCGCCTCTGGCCCCACCGAAATGCCCATGAGCAGATAACACACAACAAAGGACACGAACGTGGCAAACATCAAGTCGCAGATCAAGCGCAACAAGACCAATATCAAGGCAACCGACCGTAACCGCGCGGTGAAGAGCGAAGTGCGAACCACTGTTCGTTCCGCCCGTGAAGCCATCAAAGCCGGAGACAAAGATGCCGCTTTGGGCGCCGTCAAGACTGCTTCTCGCAGACTGGACAAGGCAGTGAGCAAAGGCGTTCTTCACAAGAACCAGGCCGCTAACCGCAAGTCGGCACTAGCCAAGCAAGCAGCGGCGCTCTAAATAGTTTCTCTAAAACGGGTGTCGCCATAAAGGTGACACCCGTTTCTAGTTAAGGAAAGTCGACCCTCTGCAATGATGGGGGTTATGTTTGCCTGCTCATTCATGTTTATCCCCGGCGAGTTAGATGCCGAGTTTTATGCTCTTGATGGGGCCATCGACGACTTCGCACGATCGCTAGAGGGTTTCGTCGGCGTGGACCGCTGGTTCTCAGAAGATGGCACCACCCGAAATTCGGTCTACTACTTTCGAGAAATGGAAACGGTAACAACGTTTTCAAACTTCCCCGAGCACCTTGAAGCGAAAGCCAAATATGCCAGGTGGTACGAGGGTTACCAGGTCGTCATCTCTGAGGTCACCGCCCACTACGGCGATGGACGACTCTCGAGCGCGATCAACGCTGGCTGACTACGCCCCCAACTTTCCCCGCATGGCCACCACACGAACCATGCGCTCTAGCGCATAGTGCGGGTGGGGACTAGCGCCTTTAACTGCCGCATCCGTGGTGGCCACTTCCACGATTGCGGTGCCGAGGCCTGCTTCGTCCCAACCTTGCAGGCTGCCGCGTGCAGCGCGGGCTTGCCAGGGGGCGATGCCCAATTCCGCCGCAATGGCATCAGTGCCGCCTTTAGCTCCGCCCACCAAGGCCATTTGGCGCAATTTGGTGGCAAAAGCGGAGACGACAAGAACGGGTTCCGCGCCGGTGCCCAGCGCATAGCGCAGCAGCGTGAGAGCTTCAGGGAAATGTCCACC
>LIAY01000073.1 GCA_001438965.1 Microbacteriaceae bacterium BACL25 MAG-120322-bin65
AGTTTCCTATGTCTTGAGAGATGGGTTTCCTATGTCCTGAAAGAACACACTGTCAGCCCGACTGTGTGATGTGGCTTGCTCAACCTGTTTGGGCGGACCCAGCACTCGGCCGGCATCTAATCTGGGCCCCTGGTGGCGGACCACTTAGGCTAGTGATGGGGACTCAGTTATTCTCCGGTGAGGGGCAAGCTAATGGTTACCGTGTCAGGAGTTCTCAGTGGGGACGTAGTCCTCGTTACTGGTGCTGGGCGTGGGATTGGATTGGGCATCGCCAGCGCGATGTCAGCTGCTGGCGCGAAGGTGGCGATGGTATCCAGGAGCGTCAGCCAACTCGAAGAAGCCTCACGGAGTGTCCCTGGCTCCGTGGCCGTGCCGTTCGACGTGTCTGAGTTTTCGGGGCTGTCGGGACTTGTTGATGGCGTAGAGAGCCACTTTGGGGCACCGGTAACCACCGTTGTGCACGCTGCCGGTATTCACGCCCGGCACAAAGCCGAAGACTTCGACGTGGATGTGTGGCGAAGGGTCATCGAAGTGAACCTTGTTGCCCCGTTTGCCCTGTCTCAAGAGATTGGTCGGCGCCAGCTGGATGCTGGCCGGCCCGGCCAACATATTTTCATTGGCTCTCTCACCAGCTTTATCTCGATCCCTGAGACATCCGCGTACACGGCCTCCAAATCGGGGGTGTTTGGAGTGGTCCGAAGCCTGAGTCAGGAGTGGTCGGGGCGGGGCATACGCGTCAATGGGATCGCGCCCGGATATATAAGAACTGAGCTAACGGAAGCGGTGTTTGCCGACGCGGAGCGCTCGGCACGGAACCTCGCGCGCATCCCCATGGGACGCTTTGGTGTCCCCGATGACATTGCCCAAGTTGCGGTGTTTTTGGCCTCCCACCAGTCGTCTTATGTCACGGGTCAGATGCTCCCCGTTGATGGTGGGTGGCTTTCAGCGTGAGGTGACGGTCACTACTGATGAACACTAGGGCGGTATCTGACGCTGCACGCCTGGTGGTGTGAACTGGAGCGCTGCCGCGGCGACCGAGGCCAACATTTGGGCTTCTGACGCACACTCAGATTATCATGCTGACCGGTTTTACTTCCCCGCGTCGGTTGAAGCTGTGGCCGGCCATCTCTACGTCGCCGAGTTCAAGTTTCCTAATCGGACTCTGGTTTTCTCCGAATAGGCCTGTTGCCTACCACTTTGCAGATAGGCGCACTTCAAGGGTTTGACTCCTCATGCGTCGACAATTCTGGTGCGATTTTTGTGCAAAGTTTTAAACTGGAAGAGTTTGGCCTGAAGAGAGGTGTCCTCCGGTCGCAGGTTCTAATCCTGTCAGCCCGACAGAGCATCGCTGTGTTCTTGGTAGCCCAGTCTTTGATTGCCAAAATCAAGCCCATTCCTAATGTTTCGGTTGAGCCCTCTGCATAATCCGACTACTGTGGGTGTACGCCGATGTAACAGGAGAAATTCGTGACTGCATGGAATCGCTCCCTCCCAGGCTTGGTGCTTCTCGGGCTTGTTGTGAGCGGATGTCAAGCAAGCCAGAATCCGGAAGATCCGGCAGATTCCGCTGGGGAATCACCCGGATCTTCAGAAGAGGTCATCGAAGCAGATGAGTCTGTAGAGCCCATTAACGTCTTTGAACTATTGACACCGGAGTCGCAATCCGCTCGAGATTGCTTGGGGGCTGCCCTCCTCGGTGATGCAAGTCTTGGCATTGAGGCGGAGGAAATTATTCGTTCGGGAGAGGGCAATCTCGAAGACATCTACGAAGCGTGGTCGATCTGTGTCGGCATTCCCGCCGTATTCTCTGATGCGGGATTTGCGTCAGTAACAGACCTTGGGTTTGTTATTGACTACTCCACGCCTGGGATCATTGCACTACCTATGGATGACCCGGGATTCATGAGGCGACCGAGGGGTCTTGAAGCGTTGGCTGACCCGAGCGCAATCCTTCTGGGCGATAGTCGAGTCGCGCTGTATTTTTCCGGTGACCATTCCGCTCCTGGGCGCTCAACGCGGTGGGTGTCTTCTGAGCCCGTGTCCGCAGCTCCCGAGTCGCTCATCTTCTCTCCAGAAGCCGACTATACGCTGGAGACGTTGACCTCGTGGCGAAACATCATCCCTACCGCAGACGGCTTTGTCGCATTTGGGCAGGAGAACATGAACGAAGGACTCAGCAGGTGGGAGTCGACCGATGGTCTCGAATTCCGGAACAAGACTGTGCTGATTACCCCCCAACAATGGCGCGACTCAGAGGAAGCCGAGGGTCGCCTTGTGAGCACAGAAGCGGCCCTCCACAACCTCACTCCAAATAGTGCCGTGACCTCTACCGACTCATTCGGGTTTTTTGCAGTGTTTGAGGGCTTGCGTGAAGGGTTCGGTTTAGAGGGGTGTCCGCCGGAATGTGATCGAGACGGTGACGGTTATGAATCGGGTGAGTACGTCACGATCTATCGATCGCCAGATGGGATTACGTGGTCTCCGTCCGCCACAGTGGGGGGAGCGAGCGAAGGCAGCGTTGTAGAGGTTGCTGCAGGAATCCTGGCCTTGATTCTCCCGACGGGGGTAACTCATTTCTCGACCGATGGAGACACCTGGAGTTTCGGGGTGTCCACCGGCATCAGCCACCTTGATCTCATGCTGGACGATGGAAGCTGGTTGGGCTTTGGCACCCAGTCGGCAAGCGACGGGGGAATTCCCGCGTGGTCTGTGAATCTCGATCCTTCGGCTCTTGACCCTCGTTGGCTGGAACCTGCGAGTTTCGATTCGTTTGCGGCTCTTGCCGGGAGATGAGTGACCTGCGCACTCTTACCTCGTTGTTCCTCGTAACCCTCCTCGGGTTGGCGGGCTGTGGTGGCATTGATGTACTGGGGTCTTCTTAGGCCTCATGGGGCGTGCGCCCTTAATCAAATATCTTCTCCAGAAAATTCCCAGTACTCCTGGATTTCATCGGGGGCTCGTGTTCCCCACATTCATCCGCATTGCGCCAATAATTAGTTAGCAATAGGCGCGGTACGCCATCAGGGAGCGCTAAGGGGCACCCCTACCGGGGCATCAATACGGGGTGGGGTCAAACATCAACACTCCCAGACAGGACACCCCTTAGCCCAGGGTCCAGGCTTCGGGCCTATTCGGAGAAAGCCAGAATCCGATTAGAAAACTTGAACTCGGCGACGTAGAGATGGCCGGCCACAGCTTCAACCGACGCGGGGAAGTAAAACCGGTCAGCCCGAGTTTGAGGTCGATCACCTAAATCGCCACCGATGATGCGAGCGGGCTCCGCTCCATTAAGCGCGTCGTCGACAGAGTCCCATATCTGCACCCGGTGGAAAGACGTATCAGCAATCGCAAAACCGAACGGGAGGAACTTTGCCTGATTGGGAAGATTGACCCGTACCCGTAGCTCACGGGGTTCATCCGCTGAGGTCACGTCGACCAACAAAACCGAGGCACCTTCCTTGGGCGCTATAGCCAAGAGCCCATCTTTCATGTCGAGTCGACCCGGTCCCCGCACACTGTAGGAACGGATTGGTTCCTCGCCCACGTCGGGAATACCCTCGAACACTGCGACAGTGTCGGATTGTGGTTCAGATACAGCTAGATAAGTCCCGTCAAAGGCAACACCCTTGAGGTCACTGAGTGCAAGAGTTCCCAATTGTCCTCGAATGACCTCGTCAGGAAGGTTGCCCGGGGCAAAATCTCGCCAAATCGCCAAGGAGTCTCGACCAGCGATGATCAAAGTTCCTTGCGCATAGGTGTTATCCCAGGCGGGAAAACCCGTGAGGTACACGTAGTCTGCCTGGGCCCCGTTCTCTCCAGGCGCTTCATTCCAGACGTACATGCGGCGGTCGTAATCACTGCTGGCGACAAGAGCACCATCAGCATTGGCGAGAACTGGATTCTGAATGTATCCATCGCGCAAAAGAGTGGAGACATCGGGGTCGGAGTCGAAGACGGAAAAATCAGGAGCCTTCCCCTCAAATGCTGAGGGGAATTGATTCCACCCAGTTACCCGGTTTCCGTTGTATTCAACGAAGTAGATTGCAGTATCGGTGATGACAACATCGCCACCGTCGCCGCCGAGGTAGCTATGGGCTGGAGCCTGAGGCATGTTGCCGACAGTCCTGATGGTGGATTCCCCTATTTGAGCTTGGGGTTCACCGGGTGAAGGAGGTTCTTCTCCCGGAGCATCGGGTTGCTCTCCGTCGGGAGGGCCCATCGGAGTGTTTTGTGAACCCGTCGTTTGTCGTTGCAGTGCGGTGTCGTTATCCACAGGGAAAGACGGCCAAAAGTGGGCGTCCTGGCCGCCCGCGGCGAGGGCAATCACGCCACGTTCAGACACATCACCTTGGTACCAATCCCATATGCAGCCATCGGGGGCTCCAATGGGCAAACGGTTAACCCATATGTGTGACTGACGGTTGCGATTAGCTGTGGGCTCGCCCCAGCATGTCGGTTGGGATCCATTTTCATCGCCAATGAGGAAGCTTGAGCCATCGGAGGTGATGTTCCGGGGCGTGCCAACGCCTTCGGGGTCCGAGCTGCTTGTCGGTGCCGAGTTTTCATCGGTGGGGAAGGAGTCCCACACCAGGACGTACCCCTTACGAGTATCGGTCACGACGAGCGATTCACCATCCGACCAGATGCCCCAGGGCCAAGCATCGGTATTTCCGGTCAGCGCTGCCAAGTCCAGAGCAAAATCTGCCGGTTGGCCGTGTGACTTAGGTAGCGACTTGTATACGAGAATCCGGCCATTTTCCGTATCGGCTATCAGCAGGGTGCCCTCAGGGGTGACTTCGACGGCCCCTGGCCAGTTCAAGTCAGCAAGTCCTGTTCCCGGGGTGATGTCCTGGAAATCTGGTTGACCAATAACAACATCAGGCTCGGTGGGAGCGGTCGGTAGAGAGCTAAATACCAGCACTCGGTTATTGAATCGGTCCGCGATGGCGAGGCTAGTTCCATCACTAGCCCCACTGGCAGGGTGATTAAGCGACACTGCGGAATCCGTAAAGTCCGGCCCAAACCCGGAGAGGCCAAATTCAGCGGTGGCCGAAGGAATCTTGGTCAACGTTCCTTGTGACGGTGCGTAATGTGATTCCATGGGACATACATCGAATTCGCCATCGGGTATTTGGACGATGTATCCCGCAGCAACCTTCTGGCATGTATCGAGCGCCGCCATCGCCGTTTCCTCTTCTTCGGGAGCGGCGGTGGGAGCCGTACTGGGGTTCTCATTCGATGAGCAGCCCGAGAGGAGAAGGCCGAGTGCCAGTATCACTGAGCCAGCCGATTGCGCAGCGGCAAATTTCATGACTTGAGTCACCTTCTCTCGACCCTTCCATCGTAAAAGGTTTGGCAAAGGCACGCAAGACCGCTGAAGATGGACGCTATGGGTTAATACCGTTGGCCGACTGCGTCTATATTTCACCGTTGGTGATGATGGAACTTCCACCGACAGGCCGATTTTTCTCACGCTCCGGGGGCCTAAGCTCCAGCAGCAACGAGAGGGCTGCTGGCATGGACACTCCGAGCTCGACGAACTCTAACGGAAGGTGCGCGATACGGGGATCAAACCAGCTTTCCTCAACCCCAGCGGCATGGAGCCACTCCGGATGCAGACGTTATGTTAAGCTAAATCAGCTCAGGGGGTGGGGGACACGTAAAAACCTCGTTTGTAGCGCCATCGCTCTTCGGCTACTCGTCACGCGAGGCGAGCTGGCCCTAGCGCCCTAGAATCGCTCTCCTTTGTTCTCCACAGACGGAAAGGTTCGCCACGATGCATCCGAGGCTTACCCTGCGATTAGCGGGAGCGGGGGTCGTGGGTGCGATTTTGCTCACAAGTTGTGTAGGCCCTCA
>LIAY01000074.1 GCA_001438965.1 Microbacteriaceae bacterium BACL25 MAG-120322-bin65
CCCAGCGAGGTTTCGGAACAAATCGCCATAGACGCCGTCAGCGGCCTTGTGGGCTTGGAATCTAACCCGCGCACGGGAATTGTCGGTGGAGACTCCATTCGGGTGCAGACAGAGCAGCTCACGGACGCTCAGACCACTCAGCTTCGCTCTGAGCTTGCTGATGCCTACTCGGTTCCCTTAGATCAGGTAACAGCTTCCTTTATCGGAGCCACTTGGGGTCAGGACATCACCCGTCAGGCCCTCATCGGTCTGTTTGTCTTCCTCGTTCTGGTCTCCATGGTGATGGCGTTGTATTTCCGAACGTGGAAAATGTCGGCGGCGGCTTTGACCGCCCTGGCCCACGACTTGCTCATTACCGCAGGAATTTATGGCGTTTTAGGGTATGAAATCACCCCGGCAGCCGTGATCGGTTTCCTCACCATCTTGGGTTATTCCCTCTATGACACTGTGGTTGTCTTCGACAAAGTGCGAGAGAACACTTCACAAGACGGGTCTGAAAGCCGACGTACTTTTGCTGAGTCAGTAAACCTCGCAGTCAATCAGACCCTGGTTCGCTCCATCAACACCTCGGTTGTCGCAGTTTTGCCCGTGGGGTCGATTCTCTTCATTGGATCGGTCCTGCTAGGCGCTGGCACGCTGAGAGATATTGCTTTGGCCCTTTTCATCGGCATGATTGCGGGAACCTACTCGAGCATCTTCATTGCTGCACCGCTCTATGTTCACCTTCGCGAAAATGAGGCTGAGCACAAAAAGCAAGGCCAACGGGCTAAACAAGACAAATCAGTATCCGGTGCTATTCGCTAACCCACACCGTTTTCCATACCTTGCCTTCTAGACTGGGCTTCTAGCCAGGAGGTGGGGGATGAGCGAGATCGGTAATGCCCCCTCGTCGAGCCTGCGCACACTGCTACCTCGACTTTTTTCGCGGGCCCCCTCACATAACGCTCTAGAAACGCTGCAGCGAAGCGTTCGAAAGCAACACCCCAAAGCCGACCTTGCCCTGCTCGAGAGAGCCTATCGAGTCGCTGAAAAAGCTCATGTGGGCCAAACCCGCATGAGCGGTGAGCCTTACATCACCCACCCTCTTGCGGTGGCTCAAATTTTGGCCGATCTGGGCATTGGGTCGATTACGATTGCCGCCGCGCTCTTGCACGACACAGTTGAGGACACCAGTTACTCGCTAGATCAACTCCGCCTGGATTTTGGTGACGAAATTGCGATGTTGGTTGATGGTGTTACCAAGCTCGACAAGGTTAAATACGGCGACAACGCCCAAGCCGAGACCGTTCGGAAAATGATTGTGGCAATGTCAAAAGACATCCGTGTCTTGGTCATCAAACTTGCTGATCGCTTGCACAATGCCCGGACCTGGGGTTTTGTTTCGCCGGACTCGGCTAAGAAAAAGGCACAAGAAACTCTCGATATTTACACCCCGCTGGCGCACCGTTTGGGAATCCAAAACCTGAAATGGGAACTAGAGGACCTGTCGTTTGCGGTGTTGCACCCAAAAATCTATGTCGAGATCGAATCTTTGGTCCGTGGTAGGTCCCCGGAGCGTGAAGCGTTCGTCGACGAGGTCATCGACGTAGTCCAAGAGGACCTTCGCCAGGCAAAGGTTAAAGCAACTGTCGGCGGACGCCCCAAGCAGTATTACTCGATTTATCAAAAGATGGCCGATCGAGGTCGCGACTTCGATGAAATATATGACCTCACGGGAATCAGAATCCTGGTGGGTAGTATCCGAGACTGCTACGCGGCCTTAGGCGCCGTGCACGCCAGGTGGTCACCGATGTCTGGGCGGTTTAAGGACTACATTGCAACGCCAAAATTCAATCTGTATCAGTCCCTCCACACCACCGTGTATGGGCCAGGTGGGCGCCCGGTTGAGATACAGATTCGCACCATGGAAATGCACCAGAGGGCTGAATTTGGTGTGGCAGCGCACTGGAAATACAAGGAACGTATGGCTCAATCCGGCAAGAGCCCGGATAGATACGCCCAAGAAACCGACATGGCTTGGCTTGCCCACCTGTCCGACTGGCAGGCAGAAACGACCGATCCTGCGGAATTTTTAGAGACACTACGCTACGAAATTGGCGCAAAAGAGCTCTACGTGTTCACCCCACAGGGCAAAGTCATTGGTTTACCCAAGGGTGCAACTCCTGTGGATTTCGCCTACGCCGTCCATACCGAAGTCGGCCACCGAACCATGGGTGCGAAGGTTAATGGACGCTTGGTGCCACTAGATACCGAGCTTCGCAGCAGTGACTCGGTGGAAATTTTCACCTCGAAGAATCCTGATTCAGCACCGAGCCAGGACTGGCTGGCCTTTGTTACCAGCCATCGGGCGCGAAGCAAAATACGCCAGTGGTTCACCAAAGAGCGTCGGGAAGAAGCTATCGAGCAGGGCAAAGACGCGATAGCTAAAGCTATGCGGAAACAAAATCTTCCGTTACAGAAGCTCATGACCCAGGAATCGGTTGCCAGTGTGGCGGCAGTCCTGCGGTTCTCCGATGTCGAAGATCTCTACGCTTCAGTGGGCGAAGGCCACGTGTCTACCCAGTCGGTGATCGAAAAAATTCTGGGGATTGTCAACCAAGAGGATGATTCCGAGGAGGACATTTTCTCCGCCCCCAGCAGAGGCAAATCCTCTGGCAGAACGGGAGAGTCGGGCGTCCTAGTCCGCGGGGCTGACGATATTTTGGTCAAACTCGCCAGGTGTTGCACCCCTGTTCCTGGAGACCCGATCGTCGGGTTTATTACCCGTGGCACTGGGGTTAGCGTTCACCGCGAAGATTGCACCAACATTGGCAGCCTTATGCAAAACCCAGAGCGCATGATTGAAGTTGAGTGGGCTCACACCAAGGGCAGTATTTTCCTCGTTCACATCCAAATTGAGGCTCTCGATCGCCCCGGGCTTCTCTCGGATGTCACCCGAGTGCTGAGCGAACACCACGTGAATATACTCTCGGCCACGGTTAGCACCTCGGACAATCGTCTAGCTATCTCTCGATTTGTCTTCGAAATGGGCGATGTGAGCCATTTGGATCGAGTCCTTAACGCGGCGCGCCGCATTGACGCCGTCTATGACGTGTATCGGGTGATGTCGGGGTAGCGATTGCGCAGTAGTTTCGCCCTCTCCAGCATCACCTCTGCATGATGGCGTTCGGTGGGCGATGTTCTGCGTTGGCCGAGTAACTGATCTAGTGAGCTGTTGGCGCCAAGCAGAAAGAGCATTTGAGCTGCCCCGGCGTCAATGTTGTGGCCCCGGAGCAAAACCTCTACCGCAGTGGATTGTGAGCTGAGTAGGCGAATCTTGCCGATAGTTTCTACCGAGTGGTGAGCCTTGGAGCGTAAGCGGGCCTGCCAAGACGTGCGCTCAAGGGGGGAAAGGCCAGGGAGTTCGTCGCGCAAAACCTGCCAAGGCGTGGGGTATCCCATACCTGTCCACACCCAACCTGCGGTGATGCCCGAGGCGATAGCCCACGAGGGTAAAACGTTAGCCACCCATTGTGCTCGCTCCCACCGGGTAGGGAAGTAGGGACGAGGCCACAGCAGGCTTCCAATTGGTACCGCCTGCGACAGTGTCAGGCGGCGATGGTGAAGGAGTGGCTCGAGCATAACCAGAGTCTGCCGCGGCAGCTGGTGGTGCGGGGTGGTGTCAGAATAACTGTGGAGAAGTTATGCTCCGATAACTGCGAGCCAGGCCTTTTTGGCTTCTAACTCTGCTTCAAGTTCAGCCTTTTTGCCACCATCAGCTTTGGCGATCTTCGCTTCAATCTTTGCAATGGCATCATGAATCTGCGTGGCCATCGACTCGCTCCGGGCTTTCTTCTCCGGATCGTTTTTCACCCAGAAGTCTTCTTCTAGCTTCTTCACGTGGGTGTCGTATTTCTTGACCAGGTCGTCAACACTGCGCATACTCTTTTTGGGGACGGGTCCCAGCGCCGAGAACTTTTGGTGGAAAGCGCGCAATCGTGCGCTGGCCGCATCGCGCTCGTTGAGGGTCAGAATGTCCGCAAATTCTGTAATCAGTGCCTGCTTGGCAACGAGATGCTCCTCATTGGCAGCATCTTCAACTTTGTCTAGCTCAGCTTTGGCCGAATACAAAACATCACCTGCAGCCTTAAACGAAGCCCAGAGGGTGTCCTCCACGCTCCGTGATGCTCGGGGAGCGAGTTTCCACTGGTCCAAAAGCTTCCGATAGGCAGCTATTCCCGCTGTCCCCTGCGAGGCCAGTGCCTCTGCCTTGGAAATAAGATCACGCTTGGCGGTTTTCGCTTCTTTTGATTTTCCATCTAGTTCGTGGAAGTAGGCTCGCCGAGCTTTTTCTAGAGACGCCCTCGCGCCGCGAAACCGCGACCATAGAGCATCGGCGGTCTTCTTAGGGATTCGAGGGCCATTTTGTTGGTGGTTCTGCCAGGTCTCAAAAAGCTCGGCCATCGTCGTGGTAGCGCTCTTCCAACGGATTGCAGAAGCCTCTTTAGCCGCGAGGGCTTCCATCTGGGTGACGATTCCCTCGCGGTGAGCGATGGCTTCGGTGACGACCACTTCGGCTTCGGCATCTTGCTCTTTTGCAAGATCGGGAAGTTTCTCTAGCAGAGCCTCCACCTTGGCTCGCAGGCCAGCAAGGTCGCCGACAGCGGCAGGTTCGAGTAGGTCTTTGCCCATTTTGGCTAATTGGGTGCGAATATCTTTAGCATTCGCCTTAGCCTTAATGCGTTGTTCGGCCAGCGTGAGCGTGGCAGCTAGGTCATCAAACTTGCGGCGAAAGTAGGCCAATGCTTCCTCGGGTGTGCCATCGGGGAAGCTGCCCACGGGACGCCACGCGTCGCCGTCGAGAACATGGACGGTGCCGTCGTCATCGACGCGGCCAAAAGAGTCGGCAGTTTGTGCCATATCTCCTCATTGTTTGAAAGGGCGTAGGTCCGGTGGCCAGCCTACTGCAGTGGAATCGTGGTTGTGGGCCTAAAAGCCAGTCCTTATCGGATCGTGATGCTATCGATAACGATGGCGGCAAGAGGTTGGCCATCAGGCGAACCATCCACGGTGCCCGGGGTCACAAATTCTTCGATAAAGGCATCGAGAGATGAGCTCACTTTGCCAATAATCGTGTAGCCACCGGCGAGGTCGGAAGGAATCACACTGTCTTCATAGACGATGAAGAACTGGCTGCCCATGCTCTCGCCATCAGCGGCCGCTCTGGCCATTGCCAGCGTTCCAGCCGGGTACACGTCATCCGCGGGAGCGTTCTCGACCGGCCCGAACGTGTAGCCGGGGCCGCCGAAGCCAAAGCCCAGCGGATCTCCACACTGGACCACGGCCATATCGCCGGTGGTGAGTCGGTGACAGCTGGTGGCGTCATAGAAACCTTCGTTGATCAGGGACACGACCGTCGCGACTGCTTGAGGGGCTGCAGCACCGTCTAAGGAGATATCCAGGCTGGTATCGCCCAAGACAATGTTCCCGGTCCACTCGCGGTATTCGCTCAGTTCTTCATCCGGTGCTTTGGGGGGCGCGCCGGCTCCGATGGTCCCATATGCCCACAGACCTAGTGAGGCCAACACGATGGCAGCCACCGCGCTAAAACTCCAGATGTACTGGTCGCGGCGCAGTCGGGCGGCAACACTGTGGTGAAGGGTTTGGCGTGCCTGGAACTCACGTAACTGGGCACGTCGAACTTTGTCTGAGTTGACCACAAACATCTCCTTGGCCGGTGGGCGAAATTCCATTCTAGAGGGCGTTGGACTCAGGCCTGGATAGCATGAAGCCATGAGTGATCAGGGTCTATGGGGTGCACCGGTGCCACTTGCCGTAG
>LIAY01000075.1 GCA_001438965.1 Microbacteriaceae bacterium BACL25 MAG-120322-bin65
CTAGGTCAGCCCCTAGCGCCGGTGGCTCTGGTGGGTGGTGTGGGTGGTGCGTCTGGTCTGCGCCTGTTGTCAGAGGATGGCGCGATTTATCAGCCTCGAGGCAATGGGTGGCAAGCAACGGGGGATCGAGCCAGTGTTCTGGTAACCCAGCGCTAGCTTGTCCACATTGTTTGCTCCTGGAGATGTGTTTCCAGGTTTCGCAACGGTGGCTCCCGTGTGGTTTACCGCTGGGTAGGTTCTGCGCATGAAGTTGAAAACCGCGGCCACAGAACTAATGAACTTGGTAGCCCCGGTTCGCTGTTCGGGCTGCCACATTGTTGATCTTCGATTGTGTCACCCGTGCCACACTTTTCTTTTTTCTGGGGCAAGTTCACGAGTATCAACAATGTCGATCGCTGGGCGGTCCATTCCGGTTTATTCCGCAGGGGAATACTCCGGAGTGAGGAGATCATGCCTGCTTGATTTTAAGAATGGCTCCAGACGTTACTTAGCGAAACATCTGCTGGGCGGTGCAGGTGCCTTCACTGACTCTCTTCGCCACCCAGACTCCTCGGTTCTTACGATTGTGCCGACACCCTCATCGCTCAGGGGTCAGTGGAGCCGGGGTTTTTCGCCGACAGGTTTGCTTGCGAAGGCTCTTCATCAAGAACTCGCTAGCACTGTGGTGAATCGTTCCTTGGTGAGGAGAGGTTTGGCTGGCGTTTTGCGCAAACCCCAGCACACCCCGCGTCCGCGCGCGCAAAGGTTGGCTAGGTCCGATCAGGACTTTCGCGTTAGGGAGTTCGCGCCGCGGGTGCCAATAGTGCTCGTCGATGATGTTGCGGTAACTGGTGGCACCCTCCGAGCCGCAACGGTTGCGCTAATTGCTGCAGAGCGCTGCGTGCTCGCCGTTGTGGTCGCTGCGCATGTGCCGGGGCGAGAGTTTTTCTCACTGAATCCATAGGACCACGCGAGTACGCTGGATAAGTAACCACGAAGTAGGTTTCGTGAGTTTTCGAAACAAGGAGGTCATGATGGATGTCACACTCTTGGCAAATAATGTTGCAATTCCTGACCGATTCAGGGATTACGTCAGTGAAAAATCGGAGAAAGTCCACACGCTGGTGGATAGCGCCCAGACATTCCACGTCAAAGTCTCCCGCGAGAACTCCAGTCGTGGCCCAGCCTCCGAAGATGTGGTGGAACTAACCGTTTTAGGCAAAGGCCCGATCATCCGCGCCGAGGCCAAAGGCGCGGATAAGTACGTTGCTTTTGATGAGGCGCTGGGTCACCTCATCAAGCGCCTCCGTCGCGCTAAAGACAAAAAGATGGTTCATCACGGTCAGCAACGTCAAGAGTCATTCGGTGAGCTAAGCGCCACCGGGTTCAGTGAAATCGATGTGACGCCGGCTGATGTTGAGTTGATCAGAAGTGTTGCCACGGGCAGTATCCCCACGATGGCTGCTGAAGACGCTCTAGGTAATGGCACAGCAGACGAGAGTCCTGTTGTGATCAGGCGCAAAGTCTTCGAACCCTTGAGTATGAGTGCCGAGGATGCTGTGGACCATATGGAATTGGTTGGTCATGATTTCTTCCTCTATATTGACCTGAATTCCTCGTTACCGAGTGTTGTCTATCGACGCAAGGGTTGGGATTACGGAGTTATTTCACTCGGCGAGTAAACCTTCAGATGCCCTGATTGGTAACATAGGCCAGTTGGTTTCTAGTAATCATCGGATCCCCTAAGTCAGGATTTTTTGTGGCGAATTTTTTTGAGCGTTTTCTCCGAATGGGGGAAGGGCGAATACTGCGCAAGTTGGTTACCCAGGCACGCGCCACCAACCTTTTAGAGGATGATTTTTCTCATCTCAGCGATGAGGAACTTCGTGATGAAACAGAGGAACTGCGAACCCGCTACTCAGCCGGTGAATCACTCGATGACTTATTGCCTGAAGCTTTTTCTGCTATTCGAGAAGCGTCCAAGAGAACACTCGGTCTTCGCCATTTCGATGTTCAGCTCATGGGTGGTGGGGCTCTCCATTTGGGCAACATCGCTGAAATGAAAACGGGTGAAGGTAAGACACTGGTGGCAACACTGGCCGCCTACCTCAATGCCATTCCCGCTCGCGGCGTTCATATCATTACGGTCAATGACTATTTGGCCCAGTATCAGTCTGAGCTGATGGGCCGTATTTTCAGGGCTGTGGGAATGACCACTGGCTGTATTCTTTCTGGCCAAACCCCTGAAGAGCGACGACTGCAGTATCAAGCCGATATCACCTATGGCACAAACAACGAATTTGGTTTTGATTACCTGCGCGACAACATGGCACTGCAAAAATCTGATCTCGTGCAGCGAGGTCACTACTATGCGATTGTCGACGAGGTTGACTCGATTCTGATCGATGAGGCACGAACTCCGCTCATTATTTCCGGACCCGCTTCGGGTGAAGCTAATAGATGGTTCGGTGAGTTCGCTCGGATTGCTGAGCGGATGCAAGAGGGATCAGACTATGAAGTTGACCTAAAAAAGCGAACCATTGGTGTTCTAGAGCCCGGTATTGAAAAAGTGGAAGATTATCTGGGAATCGACAATCTCTATGAGTCGGTGAACACTCCGCTTATTTCGTTCCTCAACAACTCCATCAAGTCGAAGGCGCTTTTCAGGCGCGACAAAGATTATGTTGTCATGAATGGGGAAGTGCTCATCGTGGACGAGCACACTGGCCGGATCCTTTCTGGCCGACGCTATAACGAAGGTATTCACCAAGCCATCGAGGCCAAAGAAGGCGTCGAGATTAAGGCGGAGAACCAAACTTTGGCAACGATTACGTTGCAGAACTATTTCCGTTTGTATCGCAAAATTTCCGGCATGACCGGTACTGCCGAAACCGAAGCCTCAGAATTCATGAGCACCTACAAACTCGGTGTTGTGGCAATCCCCACCAACAAGCCAATGGTCCGCAAGGACAAATCCGACTTGATCTATCGTGACGAAGATGCGAAGTATCGCCAGGTTGTCACAGATATTGTCAGCCGTCACGAAAAAGGCCAGCCCGTTCTCGTGGGAACCACCAGCGTTGAAAAGAGCGAGAAGCTCTCGGGCATGCTCGCCAAGCGAGGCGTGAGGCACGAAGTTCTCAATGCTAAGAACCACGCCAGAGAAGCCAGCATTATTGCTCAAGCGGGCCGTCTTGGTTCGGTGACAGTAGCAACCAACATGGCTGGTCGCGGTACTGACATCATGCTCGGTGGCAACGCCGAATTCATGGCGGTTAGTGAAATGACCAACAAAGGTTACGAGGCAAGCGAGAGGCCTGAAGAATACGAAGCCGCTTGGGATGCGATTTATAAATCCATGGTCGATGCGGTTGAAATCGAGGCAAAGAAGGTTCGCGAACACGGCGGGCTCTACGTTCTCGGCACAGAGCGTCATGAATCCAGGCGGATTGATAATCAGCTTCGGGGGCGCTCTGGTCGCCAGGGTGACCCCGGCGAGAGCCGCTTCTACCTTTCCTTGCAAGATGATTTGATGCGCATGTTCAACGCTGGCGCCGCTGAAGCCTTGATGGCGCGAACCAGCGACGATGAGGAAGACGTCGCCATTGAGTCTCGGGTGGTGAGTCGAGCTATTCAGTCGGCACAAAGCCAGGTAGAAGCTCGCAATGGTGAAATTCGTAAGAATGTGCTCAAGTACGACGATGTTCTCAACCGTCAGCGGCAGGCAATTTATAGTGATCGTCGCCATATCTTAGAAGGCGACGATATTGCCGATCGCGTAAGAGTGTTCATTGAGGACACGCTGTCCACGGTGATCAAAGACCATGCTGGCCCCGGCAACGCTAGTGACTGGGATTGGGACGCTCTGTGGACGGAGCTTCGCACACTGTATCCACTGGGTCTCACCGCCGAGGAAATCATTGCGGAACTCGGTACGCATACCAGTCGCGATGAGCTGTCTCGAGAGATTATTTCAGATGCTTCGTTGGCATATGAGAAACGCGAAAAGGAGCTGGGTTCGCCGGCTATGCGCGAACTTGAGCGACGCGTCGTGCTGAGCGTGATTGATCGACGCTGGCGCGATCACCTCTATGAGATGGACTATCTCAAAGACGGAATTGGTTTGCGGGCGATGGCGCAGCGCGACCCCCTAGTCGAGTATCAGCGTGAAGGCTATGCCTTGTTCAACGCCATGATGGGCCAAATCAAAGAAGACACCACAGGTTTTGTTTATAACCTCGAGGTACAGATCCTGCCACCGGCTGGCGGCGCTGCTGCCCAGGTTTCAGCCAAGGGCCTCGCCTCATCCGTGACAGGTGGAGGCGCATTGAGTTACTCCGCCCCTACCGCCGATGGCAACGTAGAAGTGAGAAACCAATCTGGCCAAGTTGTTGGGGCTCCGCCCCGACAGGGGTCAGCGTTTGGTGTGAGTGGCGGACCCTCGAGTGGAACCGGCTCAGCAGGGGCTCCATCGGGTAGACAGGCCGCGCCACCACCTGCTGTTAATCGGGCGCAGCGCCGAGCGCAGAAAAAGCGAAAGAGCTAGGTACTTAGAGAATCCCAAACGATGTGACGCGCCAGCGTCCATCGATGCCTTCCAGGCGCAGAGCCGAAGCACGAACTCGGTTTCGGTAGGTGATGGTGATGGTTACCTCGATAACGCCTTCCCGGGGGCTGCTCATCCGAGGAGTTGAGAGCCGAAACTCGGGTGCGCTTCGATCTGTGTTGCCGGGCTTCAGCAAACTCTTTTTGCGCACCTCGGCCATCGCGTCTTCGCGGATGGTGAGAAACACTTTCTCGGTCGCCCACCGCGAGAGCTGAGCTGCGTCTCGAACACCGTGGAGGACTTCTACTGCGCGATGCGTGAAATTCAGGCAAAACAGCACCGGGTCCGGCAGGAGGGCAGTGGGAGTCCACTGGGCTTCGAAGAAAGAGTCACCGGCTGTTTTCTTTGCTCTGTCTCGGTCCTGGGGGTCGTCTTCAGGGGAGATGAATGGGGCGGATGTCATGGTGTTGCCTCCTTCGAGTTGTTGTTCATGGAACGTGCAACCACCGGAGTGGCTCACCACACCCTGGGCAATCCCACCCAACCACGAAAAACGGGAGTGTGACCAATTGTTGTGAACTTGTGGAAAAGTAACCCGAAAAAGTGGAGATAAAACTAGTTTCTTTGTAGGTTTCCCACATCGAGGGAGGTTTGAATGTTCCGGCGGTCGATATCCGAAGTGCTGTTGGCTCACCGGGATTCGCATCAAGTGGTAGAGGCTTTCTTGACCACAGGGCACGATTTCTGCGTTGATGTGCGGGCCGTAGGCGATCAGTGGTTTTCAGGTGAAGTGAGCGGCGCGGATCCATGTGGCGTGGTGATCGGTTTTCGGGCAATCGCGGCTATCGAATTGAATACAGCGTTGGTAAATTTCCCTCCTCCCGGCGCCCCGCCGCGGTCGCCGAGTCTCACCCAGATGCTCGATAGCCTTGCGCGACTTTCCAAAACGGTCGTGCTCTATACCAACGGCTCTCACTGGGTGGGTCGTTTGCGTGAAGTAGGGCATGACTATGTGGAGCTAGTCTCCCCACACGGAAAAAGCTCTTTTTACCTTCAGTCGTCACTTCAATGGATTCGAGTGACAGGTTAAGGCCTGTGGAAAATCCTGGGCGTGATGGGCGACGATGTTCCACCATTGGGCATGGACATGACCAAGGTAAAGAGGGCACTCTCTCGTCGACAACTATTGAGGCTTTCTGTTG